>NZ_RQVA01000003.1:0-169680 GCF_003992255.1 Veillonella sp. CHU110
AAGAATAGCACTAGCTATTTAGATAGCTAGTGCTAAGAACTTTTTATATGAGCAGCCCCCACATTTGACAAAGAGCCAATTAAAGTTGCGATAGGCTTGCATACCAGTACTATACTGGATTGTAAGACCTGTCGCAATTTTTTGTATAATATCCTATAGAGCTAATTGTATCTGCGTGATACACATGCAGTAGTTATACGCTGTTATGTGGTATAATGAAAGGTATGATAAAGGAGTGATGTCATGAAATTGTTAGCCATAGACTTAGATGATACATTGTTACGTGATGATAACACTGTGTCTGACTATACAAAAACAGTGCTTCAAAAAGCACAGCACAAGGGAATTGAGGTGCTTATTGCTACAGGGCGGATGTACCAAACGGCATATCCTGTAGCACATCGCTTAGGCTTAGGTGATGTTCCGATGGTACTGTATTCTGGCGGTGTCATCCAACGTGTAGAAAGTAAAGAACTCATTTGGGAACGAGCTATACCACCGGAGGTAGCGCGCAAAGTATTAGCTATCGCGAAAGAGCATAATATCTATATTCAGTCCTATATTGATGACGAATTATTAGTACATAGTGAAACAGAGTTCTCTCGTCTCTATGAAGAGATTACAGGTGCTAAGGCGGTATACGTAGGAGATGCTATCTATGATCCTCAAAAAGGGATTAATAAACTATTAGTAGTAAAAGAGCCTGAACGTATGGCAGAGGTTATCGAGATACTTTCCAAAGAAGTAGGACATGTAGTTGACTTAGTTCGCTCTAAAGTAAACTTCTTGGAAATTGTAGCCCCTCATGTGTCAAAAGGAGAAGCCCTAGCTTTCATGGGTGAACGATTAGGAATCGGTTTAGAAGATATGGTATCCTTTGGTAATTCAGAGAATGATATTTCTATGCTAGAAGTGACTGGTCATTCCGTGGCAGTAGGGAATGCAGAGGATCATGTAAAGACAATCGCCAAAGAAGTATGCGATACAAATGAAAAAGATGGCGTTGCGAAATGGATCGATGCCAATGTGTTATAACATGGACTAGGAGGGCCTTATGGAAGGATTTCGTTTAATTATAGTAACTGGCATGTCGGGAGCAGGGAAAACGCAAGTCATGCAAGTGTTAGAAGATATGGGGTATTTTTGTATCGACAATATACCTCCTGTATTAATTCCAAAATTTAGTGAAATTTGTCGTCAAAGTGCAGGCACTAAAGTGAGTCGAGTAGCCTTAGTGGTAGATATCCGCAGTCGTGAATTTTTTGATGATTTAAACAGTGCCTTAGATGATTTGACGGCTATGAGTGTGCCTTATGAAATTGTGTTTATGGAAGCCAGTGATGATACATTAATTCGTCGCTACAAAGAAAGCCGTCGAAGTCATCCGTTGGCGCCAGCTGGTCGAATCATTACAGGATTAGCACAAGAGCGGTCATTATTAGAGGATGTGCGAAGCAAGGCGGACCATATCATTGATACCACAAATATGAAAACATCTAGTTTGAAATCGTACATGAGACGTACCTTTAGCCATGTACAAGAGCAAACTGATGGCATGGCAATTACGGTGGTAAGTTTTGGGTTTAAATTTGGCATGCCTATCGATGCAGATATGGTATGGGATGTACGATTTTTACCGAATCCGTACTATATTCCAGAATATCGACATAAATCGGGTCGTGTGCCAGTAGTGAAAGAATATATTCATTCCTTTGAAGTGACACATGAATTTAAAAACCACTTCTTTAATACCTTGGACTTTCTAGTGCCGAACTATGAACAAGAAGGGAAAAGTCAGTTTATTGTTGCCGTAGGGTGTACGGGTGGTATGCATCGTAGTGTGGCCATGGCAGAGGCTTTATATACCCATTTAAAAGAAAAAGGCTGTAATGTATCTGTAGAGCATCGAGATATGATGCGAAATCATGTGGAAGAAGATGTGAATCCACGTTCTCAAGTAGATCTATAAAGAAAGGAGTGAGATAGCCGGTTGGTTATCTCTCAAGCCTATGAAATATAATAATTGGATGCGCTGGTTTGCACCTGGTATTAATATTAAGCGGTGGTTATTTCTCTTTTCTCTAGGCACTATATGGCTTGTTGTGGGCGTTCTCATGATGATGAATTACCAATGGTTTAGCAGTTTTGAAGATGTCTTTTTAGAATTTCTTTTCCATCTGACAGGCTCTTATAACTATACAGTGATAGCTACTATTGGACTTGTTGGTATTGTACTAGGTATACTTGCCATGCTGTGGGGGATCCGAAAAATTATTCAAACTATCGTGGGAGCGATTTTGCCAGATACAGAAGATGGTGTGAGTGATTATATTTTTGAAAAGATACGATTAGGTCAAGGACCTAAAATTGTAGTCATCGGTGGTGGAACTGGATTGTCTATGCTTCTTCGGGGATTGAAAAGAAAGACCACGAATTTAACAGCTATTGTTACGGTAGCAGATGATGGTGGTTCTTCGGGGCGATTGCGAGAAGATTTCCAGATGATTGCCCCAGGAGATTTGAGGAACTGTTTAGTAGCGTTAGCAGAAAAAGAAGGCCTCATGGAAGAGCTCTTTCAGTATCGATTTACAAAAGGTGTGGAATTATCTGGACATAGTTTTGGTAACTTATTTTTGACAGCTATGACACAGGTGCTACATGATGATGTAGAAAAAGCCTTAGAAGCATCGAGCAAAATATTACAAGTTCGTGGCCGTGTCATACCGTCTTCCACAGAAGAAATTAAATTAATTGCACAGTTAACAGATGGTACGATTGTAGAAGGGGAAAGTAATATCCCTAATGGTGGAAAGCCAATTGCTAAAGTATATACACAGCCTGAAAGACCATCTCCTGTAGGGGCTGCCCTACAAGCCATTGATGAAGCAGATGCGATTATTTTAGGACCAGGTAGTTTATACACTTCGGTGATGCCTAATTTATTAATTGACAAGGTAGCAGAACACATTGCGAATGCCAAAGCGGCTACGATTTATATTTGTAATGTTATGACACAGCCTGGTGAGACAGATGGTTATACTGTATCTGACCATGTGAAAGCTATTGAATCTCATAGCGAAAAAGGAATTATAGACACGGTCCTAGTCAACGATAATCGGATCCAAGATGCTACGTTAGAGCAATATAAAAAAGCAGGGCAAGAACCTGTTGAGGTAGATATGGATGCGTTGCAGTCTATGGGCGTTCGCACAATACGGGCGAACCTAGTGGATAGCCAGGATAAGGCTATACATAATTCTGAACGATTAGCAAAAGTTGTGATGGATGTGGTATATGCCTTACAAACAGATATTGAGCCACATATTTTAGAATATTATTTACAACGAGATGATCATTGATATTAAAATAGAGCCTATATAGGCTCTATTTTGAAATAGTATGTAATTTAGAGAGGAAGAGGTTATGTCATTTGCAGAAGATGTAAAAAATGAATTATGTCAATTTAAAACGGATGATGCATGGGCAGCTAAAGTGGAAGCCTCTTGTTTACTCCGTATGGGTGGGTCAATTTTATTAGGCATGCAAGGTAGAGTAGGCGTGCGATTAGTGACCGCTAACAATGCAGTAGCACGACGTGTATTAGCTATTATTAAAGAGCAATATGACTTGCCAACGTCTGTATTGATACGAAAAGGCTTAAACTTACGCAAGAAGAATATGTATACCTTAACCGTAGAACCTACTGAACCGAGCCGGATGGCACTGGAAGAGCTTCAATTATGGCCGGTGGATGCCATGATTCCCGATGAATGGCTTAAAGATTTAGAATCTCGTCGAGCTTTCTTACGTGGCGCATTTCTCGGCAGTGGATCTGTGAATAAACCGCAAAGTGATTACCATTTAGAGTTTATGACAACGAAAGAGGACTTTGCGGATCAGATAATTCGGGTCCTTAAAATGTTCCGCTTACATGGAAGAAAGGTGGAGCGAAAAGAAGAATTCGTGGTGTATCTAAAAGAGGGTGATGCGGTGACATCATGCTTGCAAATCATGGGGGCTCAATCGGCATTGATGAATTTTGAAAATGTTCGGATTATGAAAGATGTACGAAATACAATCAATCGACAGGTCAACTGTGAAACGGCCAATTTGCAAAAAACGGTCAATGCTGCGGTACGCCAATTAGATGCGATACGGATTATTGAAAAACATCAAGACCTTGATACATTACCAGTGCGATTGTATGAAGCTGCATTACTTCGTAAAGAGTTTCCCGACGGAAGTTTGCAAGAGTTAGTGGATGCCTATGAAGCGACATATAAGCGAGAATTAACCAAATCTGGGATTGGTCATCGATTGCGTAAGTTAGAGGCCATAGCTTTGCAGTGGGAGCCTAATGGATTAGAGATAGAATAGAGGAAGTATGAAACAAGCAACATGGAAACATCGTATTGTAATGAGTATAGTAACACTGTTAGGATTAGGCTCAGTGTATGGTCAAGCACCGAGTACAGTAAATATTGATGAGTTTACTTTCACTCCATTACAGGTAAAGACCTTAAAAGAAGTGAATACATTGTTACTATCAGATAGTCCAGAATATGTGAAAGAACCAGGTATCGTAGCAGCAGGTACATTGGAGGGACATAGCAGAGTTTATTTTTACCATGTCAACGAACATGAGGCTGATAGAAAGATTGGTATTCTTCTTGAAAATAAAGGGACGCAACCAGCGTTTGTACAAATTGAGCGTGCTGTCTATGCTAAGCCGAGTCCAGACTATTTTAAAGTAGGCAGAGAGCTTTCAAAAAAAGAGTTGGAAACGGCGACTCATCAATTAGGCAAATGGGAGCATTACGGCGTGAAATTACCTGTGCGTTCTAACAGTTTGAAAAAAGAAATACAACAGGATAGTCAGCGAATCCAACAAAAAGAAAAAGAATACAAAGGCTTAATGAAGGCTGCTATGGAGTCGGAGGGGAAAAGAACGAAAGTTTCTTTCGGACTACATAGAGATGCAGAAGAAACCTCATTTGTGTTACATCCAGGTGAGTCTAGATCAATCTTTAGAAAATTAGATTCTGTTATGGTTCATAAAGATGATTTATTTAGCGGTATAGTTGATTTTACAACGACTCAACCATTGTATGCATCCGTAGCTATGATGGAACCGAAGTCTACCGTTGAGTTTGGGTTGCCATTATTGCCAGTGCATCCGATTGATGATGTGGAGCTGAGAGGAACGTATATGGGGCGAGATCGCTTGCATATGGTAGAACCTCGCTATAATAGTGATGCTGGTCCAGGTGCATTTGAAATTGCCAATGATCGAGAAGATGCTTTTATACCAGGAGTGGATGAAACATCAAATCGAAAAGTGGTTAAGAACAAAGGTAATTATGGTGTGACTAACACGTACTTAATTCAAACGGAGGGGAAAACGCCCTATGCCTTGTATTTTAATCCATTAGGTGGTGCTTTCAGTGGTTCTTTTGCCATTACATCTTCTAAGGGAACCCGTATGTATTATATCCCTAACAAAGGAAGTTATTTAGGCCATGAAACAATATACGATACTCAATTACTAGATACCTTTGATAAACCAGAAGATTTACTGTTGGAATATATGTCACCAGGGGCTTCCAATTTGCCAGTGCGGTTTTTGTTGATTCCACAAGTAGAGTCTAGCGGTTCTAAGGATAGTACGACAAGTTATGTATCAGATTTAGTTCATAGAATTTTAGGAAAATAATCAATATAAAAATAAAAGGCTCCATTTAGTTTTTGTGAAAAAAGTATAAATTTATCTATTTTTTTAATCTATAAATGTTAATAATATGCAAGTTTACTTATTTTGAATGATTTGCTCGCCAATTAAAATAATCCAAAATGAAAAATTAAATATTGACAATCATTGCTAATTATAAATATAATGAGATAGAAATGATACTCAGATTAAAGTAGGCGATGTAGTTCGGCGAAGAGGTCCATTTGTTAGTCATATGAGACAGCAAATGGGCTTTTTTATAGGAGGATTATGAGACAGGATAGAACAAAATCATTAGAGAAGTTTAAACCAAAGGTAATGGATTTGCACATGCTCTCTTCCACAGATATAGATGGTGCTACCGTATATGAAATGAATATGCCCCATGGGAAAGCGCGGATGATCAGTCATTTTGTGTTTGATGGAGTAGAATTGACCTTTCAAGAGGTAGATATGAAGGAAATCAAGCATCAAGCAAAACCTTTGGAAGGAATGTTCGAAGTTCATTATTGTAAAGAAGGACGCATAGAGTGTGCCTTTGATAATGGTCGTGTTTTATATATGGATGAAAATGATGTTTCTGTAGGTTGGAAAGAATCACCTGGGTATGTGCATTCTACAAAATTTCCAACGTCTTATTATAAAGGCATTAACTTATCTATATATATTCCTAAGGCGCAAGCTATGGTTAACAAGTTTGTAGGCCATGAACGAATTAGTTTGCGAGAGATTTGCAATCGGTTCTGCCAAGATTTCGAATTCGGCTTTGTGTGTCGTAGAGAATCTCGATTAAGTGAGATTTTTCAGAGCCTTTACGATATACCAGATGCAGTTAAATCCCATGTATTCCAATTGAAATGCATGGAAATTATACTACTTCTTAGTACTATGACCGCAGATCGTGATTGTTGCATGCCGTACTTTGAAAGAAAGCATGTTGAGAGTGTAAAAGAAATGCATGAATTTTTGATAAAAAATTTAAACGAAAAACCGACTATAGAAGAACTGGCAAGAATGTATGGATTAGCCCCGACAGCTCTGAAAAAATGTTTCAAAGGCATTTACGGTACTAGCATACATCAATATATAAAACATGTACGAATCAAGGAAGCAGCAAAAGAATTATTGAAGTCAGATGAGAGTATTCTCAGCATAGCCAATAAGTATGGTTATGAAAATGCTAGTAAGTTCGCCGAAGCATTTCGGGGTATTATTGGTTGTAAACCTAGTGAATATAGGAAGAAAAATAAAATGTCGGAATGGAGCGGTTAAAAGCTTTTTAGAGTAGATTTAAAAATAATAAATTTGATATCATAACAACAGCTGATAAAAATTATCATATTTTTTAGGGAGGTAACAACATGGACAGCCTTTTATACATTGTACATTTATTTAACAGCGGTGGATTAGTAATGTATCCATTAGTTATTTTATCAATCATTGTCATTGCCATTGGGATTGAGCGACTTACTTATTTTAAAGCTAATACAGCATCATTAAAAGAGTTCAGTCACGATGTCTACTATGCAGTTAAAGAAAATGATTGGGCGAAAGCAAAAGAATTGTGTGCAGAGAATAAAACTGCTACAGGTCGTATTTTAAATGCAGGTTTAACATATTCCAATAATGAAACTAGCATGAAAAATGCTTTCTCTGAGCAAATGATGATTGAAGCATCTCACTTAAAAATTCATTTAGATTACTTGAGTGCGATCGTAACGATTTCTCCATTGTTGGGTTTATTGGGGACAGTATCTGGTATGATTGGTACATTCAGTGTCTTGGATAATGGTGCTGGTGCATCTGCTATTTCAGGTGGTGTAGGGGAGGCCTTGATTGCCACAGCAACTGGTTTGCTTGTAGCGATTTTAGCATTCTGTATATACACATACTTTAGCCATCGTATGGATGCAATCATCAATGATACAGAAACATTATCTGTAGTGTTATTAAATGGTATGAAAGAACAATGGAGTGATTCTCATGTTTCAAAATAGTCGATTAAAAATGAAACCTGAGTTCATGATTGTGCCAATGATTGATATCATTTTCTTCTTGCTAGTTTTCTTTATGATGAATAGTATTGAAACAGTGGCACAAAAGTCCTTGGGTGTACAGTTACCACAAGCACAATCAGCAACACAAGTCAAACAAAGTCCTATTATTTTAACACTAGACAAAGAAGGACATATTTTGATTGACTCTAAACCGTATAGTATCGATGATGCACGTAGCTATATCAGTAGCAAAGTGGGTGAAAATCCAAATACGGCGGTACTATTGCAAGCAGATAAAAATACGCAACATGGATTCGTGGTTGCCATTATGGATATGCTAAAAACTATTGGGGTTAAGAAGTTCTCAATTGCGGCTAGCTAGAAAGGATGAAGCATGGAACAATTTATTTCCTGGAAGAAATCCTACTTGATTTCCATTTTGATCCACCTTCTATTAGCTGTTGTATTAGGCCTTACGTTGGTATCTGTGGTGGAACACAAACAAACTGAAAATGCCTTTGAAATTGATATGTCCATATCCGAAGACTTGAAAGCTTCTGCCGGGGGCGGTGGCGGTGGTGGCGGAGTATCCTTCCCACAACCACTTTCACAAGAAGTTGTACAAGCGAAAGTACAAGCAGCACAACAAAGTATTTCATCTCCAGTACCAGTAGAAGATGCAGTGAATGTCCCTACATCTACATCTACTTCTGCAACAGGGAGTAGTGATGGTACTTCGAGCAATCAAGGCACTGGTGGTGGATCTGGTGGCGGTAATGGCACTGGAAATGGTACTGGTGATGGAGATGGCACAGGCTCTGGTAGCGGTGGCGGTTCTGGCTCTGGCAGCGGTGGTGGCAATGGAGATGGTGTAGGCACTACATCTGGTAATGCTCCATTTGACTGGGCAGGATTCGTAGCTACAGTACAAGCTAGAGCACAAGGTTCATACCCTCCAATGGCAATCAAACGTAACCTACAAGGTAGCGTAAGTGTTAGTGTAACCATTGACGCCAGTGGTAACATTGTATCTGTTTCTGCAGGTGGTGGACCAGGTATTTTAAATAGTCATACCCAAGATGTTGTTTATGGTATAGGCAACTATCCAAATGGTAGTGGCGAAACAGTATCTAACTCGTTCACGGTGTATTACACATTGAACGGTGAATAGTGCTAAAGCACTGGAAATAATTCAGGAGGAATTATGGATTTAAAAGCATTATTTGACTCCATGTCGGAGGAACAACGTAATATACAATTAGGCTTTGACACGGCGACGCCGTTAACACACGCATTTACAAGTAAGCGTGCGGTTCATGCAGGGTTAAGTGGCCGTCCATTAGAAAAGGAAGAGGCCCAACGCGTATGGAATGAATTAATGCAACAGCCCCCTACGCCAGGTCAAATACAAACAGCCTATATTCATATCCCTTTCTGCCAAACGAAATGTACATATTGTGGATTCTATCAACATGCTACAAATCAAGATGCAGAAGATAGATATGTAGATATGCTATTGAAAGAAATGCAAATGGCAGCAGATCAACCTCGTTTCCGTGATGGATTGATTCACACAATCTTTATCGGTGGTGGTACACCAACGTCGCTATCTGCTCATAATGCAAAACGCATGTTGGCTGCAATCCAACAATATTTCCCGTTGGCTAATGACTATGAACTAACACTAGAAGGTCGTATTCATGACTTAGTGCCAGAAAAAATGGATGTATGGATGAGCCATGGTGTCAACCGTATGTCCTTAGGGGTACAGTCTTTCCATACTCATGTACGTCGTCAATTGGGTCGTTTAGATGATCAAGATACAGTATTGTCTCGCTTGGAACAATTGAAAGCATACCAACAATGTTCTGTAATCGTGGACTTAATTTATGGATTGCCAGATCAAACGATGGACGTATGGATGGAAGATTTAAAACTTCTTGAACAATCCGCAGCAGATGGTATGGACTTGTATCAATTAAATGTCTTTGAAAACAGTGATTTACAAAGCTTAATTGAACGCGGTAAAGTGAGTCCAGCAGCTACCACTAAGGAACAAGCGTTAATGTATGAAGCAGCTGTCAAATATTTAATGAAACGTGATTTCACACGTTTGAGTGCAGCCCATTGGAGTCGAGCACCACGTGAACGCTCTATGTACAACACAATGGCGAAAGCTGGATACCCAATGTATCCATTTGGCTGTGGTGCCGGTGGTAACTTAGGTGGATATATGACAATGTTACACCGTGTATTACCTCCATACGAAGCACTTGTAGAAGAAGGTAAAAAACCATTTATGGTTCTTATGAAACAATCTGAGCTACAAGAATTTTCAAATTATGTTATTAGTTCCTTAGAAAGAGGCGTTTTAAATTTAGACGCTTTGATCGAAATGGATCCAAAACTAGAGGACTTACGTTGGTTACTTGATACTTGGGTAACACGTGGTCTGATGGAATACAATGGCGTGTTGTATCGCTTAACAACTGCTGGTGGATTCTGGCATGTAAATATTACGCAAACTGTCATTGAATGTGTTCAATACATCTTAACGGGTGAAAGCACATTGTTACATGAAAATATTGCAGCCCAAAACCATGGTGGCAGACCGAAAGATCATCCGCATGTAGGTGGTGGTCATCCTGAAGGAGTGGCGAAACATCCACACGGAAGCGGTGGTCATCCATCAGGTGTTCCGAAAGGACATCCAGCAGGAGTTCCAATGGGCGGACATCCAGCGGGTGTGCCTAAGCATCCACATGGAGCAGGCGGACACCCAGCAGGTATCCCAAAAGGACATCCAGGGGATGTTGAAACTACGCGTGCCCATGGTACAGTAGGTCATAGTCCATTTAAGAAAAATATTTAGGTAGTATCTATTACAGGTGAACTCCTACACACCTTACCAAACCAAAATATATAGTTTCCTGTAATAGTTCTATAGCCACCTTTTTGGTGGAGTCAGGTATACCAAGATCAAAGTTGGCAAGACTGCTATCATACGTTGATACGTTTAAAATCACTTGTTTATGTGCAGTGTCCGTAGGCTTTGCCTACGGACGTATATCTGATATACATTGTGTATATTTGTATCTGAGGATACCGATATATAATGATTTAATTAGTATATTTAATACAGAGTGTATAATAGTATATGTAAAAGGAGCACACTTTTTAAAGGTGTGAAAAAATTAATGAAATCAATCGTAATTTACTCAAGCCGTACAGGCAATACAAAAATGGTAGCAGAAGCTATTGCAAGTGCTTTACCTGAAGGTACTCCATGCGTAACTGTAAAAGAAGTTCCAGCTGACTTAGCATCTTATGATGTAGTATTCATGGGATTCTGGGCGGACCAAGGTAATGCAGATAAAGCGGCACAAGCTGTGATTAAAGAAATTACAAATGAAAAAGTAGCTTTATTCTGTACTTTAGGGGTTCCTCCAGTATCTCCTCATGCACAAGAAACTGTAGAAGCAGCTGCGAAATTGTTACCAAATGGCCAAACACCAGTAGGTTACTTCAAATGCCAAGGTAAAGTAGATCCAAAAGTAATCGAAATGATGTACAAAATGTTCCCAGAAGGACATAGCCATGGTAAGAGCGCTGAACGTGATGCACGTCATGCACAAGCTGCATCTCATCCAGACGAAAATGACTTAGCTAATGCAAAAGCATTCGCTTCCGAGGTTGTGAAATCAATTTAATAAAGTTGTTAATGCAATAGCGAATACAACTGTGTAATAACGACTGTATCCTTTGCACGAAGATATGTGACATATTTTTGTGTGATAGGATACAGTTTTTTTGTGCTTAACATAATATAATTAATTAAAGTTTATATTATTTTTAAAAAATATAGATTATAAGATTGATTATTCATATATTTTTAGTATATAATAAAATAAATCTATATTCTATAGAATATAGATTTATAGAAATATAAAGGAGTGATAGTATGTCATATTATATTGATATAAATTGTGATTTAGGTGAAAGCTTTGGCGTATATACTATGGGTATGGATGCAGAAGTATTACAATATGTTACTAGTGCTAATGTGGCTTGTGGCTGGCATGCAGGAGATCCTATGGTCATGTTAAAGACGGTGGAAATTTGTAAGCAGGAAGGTGTTGCTGTAGGTGCTCATCCAGGCTATCCAGATCTATTGGGGTTTGGCAGAAGGCATATGGCGATACAGCCAGAAGAGGCCAAAGCTTATATGGTATATCAGGTAGGCGCTTTACAGGGGTTTTGTAACTTATATGGACTTACATTACAACATATAAAGTTGCATGGCGCATTTTATAATACAGCCTGTGTGACGCCTATTCTAGCAGATGCGATACTCGATGGAATAGCAGCCATGAACCCTTCTTTGGCGATTATGGCATTAAGTGGAAGTTATATTACAAAAGCAGCACAGAAGAGAGGTATTTCTGTGATACATGAAGTATTTGCAGATCGAGGCTATACAGAAGAGGGAACATTAGTACCACGTTCGGAACCTGGTGCCTTTATTCATGATCCTAATGAAGCAGTAGAGCGTGTGTTGCGAATGATTAAAGAAGGAACCGTTATTACAAACACAGGTAAAAGCATTCCTATTCAGGCAGATTCAGTCTGTGTTCATGGGGATAATCCACAAGCCATTGAGTTTGTTAAGGGATTGAGAGAGGGACTTATTAGAGAAGGAATTACCCTGAGTAGTTTTCAAGCTAGATAGAAGGAGTTATATACATGAAACCATTGACAAATAATAGTAATATATCAGTTTTGCTAGGAGCAGCATTTTTAATGGCTACATCTTCCATTGGACCTGGCTTTATGTTGCAAACAGCGGCATTTACATCAGAATATAAAGCGGACTTTGGATTCGCTATTGCTATATCAGTTATTTTTTCGATTATAGCTCAATTAAATGTTTGGACTATTATCAGTGTTTCTCGCATGAGAGGACAAGATATTGCCAATAAAATCTTACCGGGACTGGGGTATGTAGTAGCGTTTTTAATTGCTCTAGGTGGCTTAGCATTTAATATTGGTAATATTGGTGGGGCTTCCATGGGATTGCATATCATATTGGGGATTGATGCCACTACTGCAGCAGCTATTAGTGGAATCATCGGGATTGCTTTATTTGCATCTCCTAAAATTGGAGGAGCCCTCGATATGACGGCTAAAGTGTTAGGGACAGTTATGATTGTGCTCATCGGATGGATCGCATTCTCTACACACCCTCCTGTACAAGAGGCTATGACTCATACAGTCATGCCTGATACGTATCCATGGTTAGCAACATTGACGTTAATTGGTGGGACTGTAGGTGGTTATATTACATTCTCAGGAGGACATAGACTTATCGATTCCAATATTACAGGTGAGGAACATTTGCCTGATGTTAGAAAGTCGGCGTTCTTAGGTATGTCTGTAGATGCATTAGTGCGAGTTCTATTGTTTTTGGCTGTATTAGGCGTAGTATCTAGTGGATTTGTACTTGATCCCAAAGACCCTGCAGGCTCAGCATTTTTGTTAGGGGCAGGGCCTATAGGATATATTATTTTTGGAGTTGTATTTTTCTGTGCGGCCATTACATCTGTGGTAGGGGCAGCGTACACATCGGTATCTTTTCTGAAAACTTTATTCTCTGTAGTGAAAGCGTATGAGAAGTTAACGATTATGCTATTTATTGCAATTTCAACATGTATATTAATTTTTATTGGAAAGCCAGCAGCACTTTTAATTCTAGCAGGCTCTATTAATGGGCTTATCCTACCTATCACACTGGCAGTTATGTTAATTGCTACGCGTAAAACTAATATTGTAGGAACCTATCAACATCCTACATTGTTATATTACGCTGGATGGTGTGTCGTGCTAATTACAGCGTATATTGGCATAACTTCTTTAGAAGGAATTACAAAATTATTGCATTAATAGGATAGTTCTTCTACAACGTTGTATGCATTATGAACTTTGATGCTGCTACGTAGAAATGAGGGTATATATAATGGATATGATTTCACCTGTTGGGGATACAGCAATATTAATATCATTTGGAGATGTGATTTCACCAACGATTAACTATAAAATACGGCGAATGATAGAGATGATAGAGGACATGAAAGACCCAGCGATACAGGAGATAATCCCGGCCTATACATCCTTGTTAATACAGTATGACGCGCTAGAGTCTTCTTATAAAGAACTTAAAGCAAGACTGGAACCTCTCGTGTCTATACCAGTTGAAATATCAGAAGAGGATTGTGTAACTGTCATTGAGATTCCTACTTTATATGGTGGAGAATATGGGCCAGATCTTCCTGTTGTAGCTGCGCATAATCATATGTCAGAAGATGAGGTTGTTACTATTCATTCTGGACGAGATTATTTGGTATATATGCTAGGCTTTATTCCTGGATTTGCCTATTTGGGTGGAATGGATTCTAGAATTGCAACACCTCGGCTACAGACTCCTAGACAATCTATACCAGCAGGTTCAGTAGGTATTGCAGGTGAGCAAACGGGTATCTACCCAAGTCAATCTCCAGGTGGTTGGCAGATTATTGGGCGTACGCCGATTGCTATGTATGATCTTCAAAGAGAGGTACCGTCATTACTTTCAGCAGGTCAATATGTTAGATATGTTCCTATTGATGAAGAGTCATTTCTCGATATAAAGAAAATACAAAATCAGTATATACCTATATCACGGGTGATTAAAGTAGGTGAGTTACGTGGATAAATATATAGGCAAGAGGGCCTCAATCGAGATACTACAGCCAGGGTTATTTACAACTGTGCAAGATGCGGGACGAACAGGTTATCAACAGTATGGTATGCCCGTAGCAGGACCGATGGATATAGAAAGTTATTTACTAGGACAGGCTCTAGTTGGGAATAGAATGAATGTAGGCTCTTTAGAATGTACTGTTCTTCCTCCAACCATACAAGTTCATGGTGAGTGTATTGTAGCTTTTACAGGCGCTAATATGAAGCCTACTATTAATGGAGTAGATGTATCGAGATATATACCATATATCTGTCAAGACGGAGATCTTATTTCTGGAAGTGTTACTGAATGTGGGATGCGTATGTACATATCATTTTGCGGAGGTATTGATGTTCCAGCTATTAATGGGAGTGTGTCAACGCATACGAAAGCGTGTATAGGAGGCTATGAAGGCCGGTCTTTGCAACGAGGTGACCAGCTGTCTTTGCATGATTTTGTTAGGGGCGCATTAACACAATGTGATATCACTGATACAGCG
Source organism: Veillonella sp. CHU110 (assembly GCF_003992255.1). Classification (NCBI taxonomy): domain Bacteria; kingdom Bacillati; phylum Bacillota; class Negativicutes; order Veillonellales; family Veillonellaceae; genus Veillonella; species Veillonella sp. CHU110. Next base: position 15,000 of record NZ_RQVA01000003.1, read on the forward strand.
AATCGATTATTTAATTCAGCACTTTATAATCGGGGTGGTCGATATTGCCATGAACCGTTTCGGGTTGTACTAGGAGAACAAGCCAAGCACTTTACAAAAGAGGGAATAAAAACATTTGTAAATAGTTCCTATGTGTTAACAGATCAATGTGATAGAATGGGATTTAGATTGGAAGGACCTGAGATTGCTCATGTGAAAGGTGCTGACATTATTTCTGATGGAGCCGTGTTCGGTTCTATACAAGTTCCATCCAATGGTAAACCTATTATTTTGATGGCAGACCGACAAACGACGGGAGGATATACTAAGATTGGAGCCGTTATATCAGCAGACTTACCTCGCCTCAGTCAGCTACCAGTGGGCGATGAAATTCAATTTGAATTAGTATCTATTGATGTAGCGCAAAAAATTTATCGCTCGTATATGGCTAAATGGGGAGCATTACACCATTTGGCGCGTAGACAAAGTCGTTATGTTTTTAGAGTGAAGTCTAGCAATTCTTGACGTTTTTAATGATATACATTATAATAATATCTAAGCTTAACATCGGTACGAGAGACCGAAAGCAAACATTGTAAAACCTTTTAAATTAGTCCTGTGAGGCTAGTAAGGGAACATAGTGAAAATAATACTATAGGTCTACCTATATGGTGGATTCAATTGTGATAGATAGAACTATGCGACCTCTTGCCTTCGGGTGAGAGGTCTTTTTGCATATAAAGACAGGGTACAAAGGAGGCTGTAATGGGAGACATTAGCTTAAAAGGTAAGCATCTATTGGGACTGCAAGGTCGCACAAAAGAAGAAATTGAACTCATTTTACGGGTAGCAAAGAAAATGAAGAAAATTATCCTTTCAGAGGATAAAAAATATCCATTGTTAAAGGGTAAAGCTATTATTAACTTGTTCATGGAAAATAGTACTAGAACGAGAAGCTCCTTTGAACTGGCTGGGAAATATTTAGGTGCCGATGTAATCAACATTACAAAAAGTGGCAGCTCTATGGCCAAAGGCGAAAGCTTCCGTGATACATTGCTTACTGTGTCCTATATGGGGACAGATGCTATCGTTATGCGCTCCAGCGAAGAAGGATCTCCTTTGTATGCTACGAAATGCGTAGACCCTATCATCATCAATGCTGGTGATGGTGCTCATGAGCATCCAACACAAGCCTTATTAGATATGTATTCTATTTTAGAACATAAACCAAGCTTAGAAGGCTTGAAAGTTGTTATCGTAGGCGATATCATGCATAGTCGTGTAGCACGATCCAATATTTATGGATTGAAAACGATGGGGGCAGATGTACATTTGGCTGGTCCTAGAACGTTAGTCTATCCAGAACTTGAAAAATTGGGGGTCACCGTTCATCATGATGTACGAGAAGCAGTAAAAGATGCAGATGTTGTGAACGTACTTCGCATTCAATTAGAGCGTATTAACTCTGCCCTATATCCAAGTAATCGTGAGTATGCGAGAATCTTTGGAATCAATAAATCCGTACTAGCTAATGCGAAAGACGATGTACTAGTACTGCATCCAGGACCGATGAACCGAGGCCTTGAAATTGCGCCAGATGTGGCTTATGGCGATGAATCAGCGATTCAAGAGCAGGTGCGAAATGGTGTAGCTATCCGCATGGCAGTATTATACTTAACAATTATGGGAGGTGACGGCAGTGAGCTTGTTGATTAAAAATGGTACAGTAGTTAACCCTGCGAAAGGACAACATGAAATTGCAGATATTCTAATAGAAAACGGTGTCATTACCAACATAGGTCAAAACTTGCAGGTAGATAATGCGGAAGTTTATGATGCAACAGGTCTTATTGTAGCACCGGGGTTGATAGATATTCATACACATTTACGTGAGCCAGGCCAAGAAGCGAAAGAAGATTTTCACAGTGGTACACAGGCTGCTGCAGCTGGTGGATTTACACGTATTGCCACCATGGCCAATACAAATCCTGTTGTAGATAATTCTGCCTTAGTGCGTGGTTTACGTAAACAAGCAGAATTGACTGGCGTCGTGAAAGTTGAATTCATAGGTGCTATTTCTAAAGGTCTTCAAGGCAAAGAGTTGACTGAAATGGGTGATATGGCAGAAGCTGGTGTAGTGGGATTCTCTGATGATGGACATTATGTTGAGAATGCAGCATTTATGCGTCGTGCTTTGGAATATTCATCTATGTTTGGAAAAATGGTTATCGACCATGCCGAAGAATGCAGTTTGACTTGTGAAGGGCATATGCATGAAGGCATTGTTTCTTATGAAATGGGCGTCAAAGGTCGTCCTGCTGTGGCGGAAGACCTAGCGGTGGCTCGTGATATTATGCTAGCAGAAATGACAGGTGGTCATATTCATATCGCTCATGTGAGTACGAAAAGTGCAGTTGACCAAGTGCGTAGAGCAAAAGCGCAAGGCATTAAGGTCACTTGTGAAGTGACGAGCCAACATTTGGCTTTCACAGATGAATATTTAAGAGATTACAATACAGATTTTAAAATGGCGCCGCCAATTCGTTCCGAAGATCATCGTAAAGCGTTACTAGAAGCCCTACAAGATGGAACGATTGATGCCATAATTACAGACCATGCACCACATGCGTATGAAGAAAAAGACGTGGAATTCTGCTGTGCAGCGAATGGTTTCACGGGACTAGAAACATCCTTTGCAGCGGTGGTAACACATGTATTGAAACCAGGGATTTTATCCATCGATGACATCGTTAACTTGATGAGTACAAAACCTGCTCAATTAATCGGTGTAGATGCAGGCGTACTAGAAGTAGGAAAACCAGCAGATATTTCTGTATTATCTCTAGATGAAACATGGACAGTAGATAGAAATCAATTCTATACACGTGGCAAATCGTGCCCATTTGATGGCATGACATTGCAAGGTAAAGCTAAATTAACGGTAGTAGATGGACAAATTGTAATGAAAGACGGGGTTGTAACAGCGTGAAAGGTAAATTAGTACTAGAAAATGGAACTATCTTCAAAGGCACTTTATTAGGCGGTATGCCTATCGTCGGCGAAGTAGTATTTAATACAGGTATGACAGGATACCAAGAGATTTTAACTGACCCATCTTATGCGGATCAAATCATTACGTTGACGTATCCATTGGTAGGTAATTATGGTGTAACACGGGAAGTAGATCAATCTTCTAAACCATATTGTAAGGCCATGATTGTAGGAGAGTTATGTACATTCCCAAGCAATTGGCAAAATGAAGGGGCTTTTGAAGAGTATATGCGTATGCATGGTATTCCTTGCTTGTATGATGTAGATACTCGTGCTATTACTCGTGCTATCCGTAGTCACGGTGTTATGAAAGGTGTTATCTGTCCAGTAGATACACCACAAGATAAAATTGATGCTCTATTGGCACAACCATTGGCAACGGATCATATTATGCGTGTCACAACAAAATGGGAAGGACATCGTGGCAGTGATACAGCAGAGTTCCATGTAGCTGTATATGACTTTGGTATCAAAGAAAATATTTTACAATCATTGGAAAATGAAGGCTGTAAACTTACTATTTTCCCAGCTAATACAAAAGCGGAAACTGTGATGGATTGCAAACCAGATGGTATCTTCTTGTCCAATGGCCCTGGAGATCCAAAAGATGTACCTGAGATAGTAGAAGAAATTAAAAAATTAGTAGGGCAAAAGCCAATATTTGGTATCTGCATGGGTCATCAATTGATTGCACGTGCCTTTGGTGGTGAAACGTATAAATTACGATTTGGACATCGTGGGTCTAACCATCCAGTAAAAGATTTAGATACAAACCGCGTATATATTACGTCGCAAAATCATGGCTATGCAGTAGATGAAGCTAGCTTAGAAGGCTCTGGTTTACGTGTATCTCATCGCAGTGTCAACGACGGAACTGTAGAAGGATTAGTACATACAGAATTACCAATTATGTCTGTTCAATATCATCCTGAAGCATCACCGGGACCAACAGATAATGTATACTTGTTTGAACGTTTTAAAGAATTAATGAGAAGGGGTTAATGATGGAAAAGAAAAAAGTCCTCGTTATTGGTTCTGGTCCAATTATTATTGGACAAGCCGCAGAGTTTGATTATGCAGGTACACAAGCATGCCAATCCCTTCGAGAAGAAGGCTATGAAGTAGTGTTGGTAAACTCCAATCCCGCTACAATCATGACAGACCGTGATATTGCGGATCGCGTATATATCGAGCCGATTTCCTTAGAATTTGTTACAGAGATTATTCGTAAAGAGAGACCATTTGGTGTACTAGCTACCTTGGGTGGACAAGTAGGTCTGAATATGGCTGTGGAACTTTCAGAAGCGGGCGTATTGAAAGAGTACAATGTACAATTATTAGGTACTACTCTTGAGGCGATTAAACAGGCAGAAGATCGTGAGTTGTTCAAAGAAGCGATGAAACGCATTAATCAACCAGTTCCTGAATCAGATATTTTCAGCGATGTAGCACAAGCAGTGGAATTTGCAAATCGTATTGGGTATCCTATCATCATTCGTCCTGCCTATACATTAGGTGGTACTGGCGGTGGTATTGCTCATAACGAAGAAGAAATGTACATGATTGCACTTCGTGGTATTAAATTAAGTCCTATTCATCAAATTCTTGTAGAACGCTCTGTTGCAGGGTGGAAAGAAGTAGAATATGAAGTGATGCGTGACCGTGCGGATAACTGTATTATCGTATGTAACATGGAAAATATTGATCCAGTAGGCGTACATACAGGCGATTCTGTGGTTGTGGCACCATCACAAACATTGAACGATACACAATACCAAATGCTTCGCACAGCTTCTGTGGATATCATTCGTTACCTTGAAATCGAAGGTGGCTGTAATGTGCAATATGCCTTAGATCCATATAGCAATCAATACTATGTAATCGAAGTAAACCCACGTGTATCTCGCTCCTCCGCCTTGGCTTCTAAAGCAACAGGCTACCCAATTGCTAAAGTAGCCGCGAAAGTGGCTATCGGCATGACATTGGATGAAATTACAAATGCGGTAACTGGTGAGACAAAAGCATGTTTCGAGCCATCCCTAGATTATGTAGTAACTAAATTCCCACGTTGGCCATTTGAAAAATTCAACTTGGCGGATCGTACATTGGGAACACAAATGAAAGCTACTGGCGAAGTTATGGCGATTGACCGTACGTTAGAAGGTTCTTTACTAAAAGCGATTCGTTCCTTAGAGATCGGCTTAGATCATATTGAGTTGAAAAAGATTGCTCATGAAACGCCAGAGCAATTGATTGAACGGTTGCAATTAGTCGATGATGAGCGTTTGTATGTCATTGCACAAGCACTTCGTGTTGGTATTAGCGTCGAAAAAATTTGCTACATTACAAAAATTAACTCTTTCTTCATTAACAAAATTAAAAATATTGTGATGGTAGAAAAAGACTTGTCTGAGAATGGTATTACGGAAAGTAATTTAAAATTAGCGAAAAAATATTCCTTCCCAGATAAAGTGATTGCTCGCTATGCAAACTGCTCTCCTGAGGACGTATTGGCAAAACGCAATGAGCTTGGCATTCATCCGACTTATAAATATGTAGATACTTGTGCAGCAGAGTTTGAAGCGCATACACCATACTACTATAGTGCGTATGCTACAGAAGATGAAGTTGTGCCACGTGGTGAAAATAGTGTAATCGTTCTTGGTTCTGGCCCAATTCGTATCGGTCAAGGTGTGGAGTTCGACTATTGCTCCGTACATTCTTCTTGGGCATTGCGCAAGGCAGGCATGAAATCCATTATTATAAACAATAACCCAGAAACGGTAAGTACAGACTTTGATACATCTGACAGTTTGTACTTTGAACCGTTGACTGTAGATGATGTAATGGAAATTATCCGTAAAGAAAATCCAGTGGGGGTTATTGCTCAGTTCGGTGGACAAACAGCCATAAACTTAGCAGGCCCATTAGCAGAACGAGGAGTAAATATTCTAGGTACATCTGTAGATAGCATTGATATGGCGGAAGACCGTGAACGTTTCGATGAATTATTGGCAAAATTAGAAATTCCTCGTCCAGTAGGTGCATTGGTTACGAGTGATGAAGAAGCATTAGAGGCGGCAAAACGGCTTCAATATCCATTGATTGTACGTCCTTCCTATGTATTAGGTGGCCGTGCTATGGAAATTGTGTATAATGACCAAGAATTAGATCGTTATATGAAAGAAGCTGTAGTAGCATCGAAAGACCATCCAGTGTTAATCGACCGCTATATGGTGGGTATGGAAGTAGAAGTAGATGCCATCTCTGATGGTATCGATGTATGCATCCCTGGTATCATGGAACAAGTAGAGCGTGCCGGCGTACACTCTGGTGACTCCATCGCAGTATATCCAGCGCAGCATTTATCTGACGAATTGACAGAACAAATCGTAGATTACACACGTCGCATCGCCAAAGGATTGAATGTAAAAGGTGTATTGAATATTCAATATATCGTGGTGAATGGTGAACTTCATGTCATCGAAGTAAATCCACGTTCTAGCCGTACTGTACCTTTCATCAGTAAAGTAACCGGCATCAACATGGTAGAATATGCGACACGCATCGCATTAGGGGAAACATTAGAAAGCCTAGGCTTACCAACAGGCTTGGTGCCAGCTCGTCCACATGTGGCGGTGAAAGCACCAGTATTCTCTTTCTCAAAAATGGGTTTAGTAGAAATTGCCTTAGGACCAGAAATGAAATCTACTGGTGAAGTTATGGGCATCGGTCGTACCTATGCAGATGCTTTATTCAAAGCTATTCACGGTGCCAACATGCGTATCCCTGATAAAGGCAATATCTTGATGACTGTAGCAGACCGTGACAAAGAAGAAGCGGCTCGCTTGGCAAAAGGTTTTATCGACTTGGGATACCATATTATGGCTACCGGAGGTACAGGTCGTTATTTCACAGAACATGGTGTAAATTGTACAGTGGTCAATAAAATTTCTGAAGGTAATCCAAACTGCGCTGACTTCATTCGAGAAGGTAAAGTGGACTTGATGTTGAACACCTTGACATATGGTAAAAAACCAGAGCGTGAAGGATTCCAATTGCGTCGTTTAGCTGTTGAAATGGGTGTGCCATGTTTGACGTCTTTAGATACAGCTCGCGAAGTATTACACGTAGTGGCAAGCCGTGCTACAGCAGGGGATGCTATCACGGTAGATGCCGTACAAGATTATGAAATGGAGTAATCACGAATGAGTGGATATGTAGAAATGGGTCGAGTGATCCATAATACACAAATAGGTAGGGATGTATGGCGCATGTTAATCTATGCACCAAAACAAGCTAAAGAGGCACAATTAGGACAATTTTGCAATGTTCGCGTCACAGGGGGCACAGCACCCCTGTTGCGCCGCCCTATTAGCTATGCCGGTTTTGATGCAGAATCGGGCACAATCGACTTATTGTACCGTGTAGTAGGCAAAGGGACAGAGTTGATGACAAAATTGCAAGAAGGGGATACCCTAGATTGCTTAGGGCCACTAGGAGAGCCGTTCACAACAGCGGATCAAATGCTATTAGTGGGTGGTGGTGTTGGTATTGCGCCGATGCTATGCATTGCTAATCGATTAGAAGCAGGTCAAGAAGCCCATGTTATCTTGGGGTTCCGAAATGCTAGTGAATCCTTCTGGGCTGATTTATTCAAAGATAGCCCTGTGACCGTTCATATTACAACAGATGATGGTTCATTAGGTACAAAAGGATATCCTACGACAGTGATGGAGACCCTTATGAATGATCATCACTTTGATGGGGTATTAACGTGTGGACCAACGCCGATGATGAAGGGCGTAGCTGCCGTGGCACAAACTAGGCAGGTACCATGCCAAGTCTCCTTGGAGGAGCGTATGGGCTGCGGAACTGGTGGGTGCGTAGGCTGTGCGTGCCAGGGTAAAAGCGGCAAACGCTATAAAGTCTGCAAGGATGGCCCTGTATTCCCGGCTGAGGAGGTGTTTTTCTAATGGCAACAGTAGATCCTAGATTAGCCGTAGAGTTCTGTGGGATTACCATGAAAAACCCTATTGTAGCAGCATCGGGAACCTTTGGATTCGGATTAGAATATGATGGATACCTAGACTTGAATACAGAGGTAGGTGCTATTTCTGTAAAGGGATTGACACCCACAGCGAGACCAGGTAATGCAGGGGTTCGTATTGCAGAGACACCATCTGGTGTGTTGAACTGTATCGGGTTAGAAAATCCAGGGGCAGAAGCCTTTGTAGCAGATATTTTGCCTAGCTTGGTACAGTATGAGGTGCCTATCTTTGCGAATATTTCTGGCAATACCTTAGAAGAATATGAGTTTATGGCGAAAATGTTGACGGTAGAAGGGGTAGCAGCACTGGAAGTCAACATTAGTTGCCCGAATGTAAAATGTGGTGGCATGGCCTTTGGTGTGCAAGCAGATAGCGCAGCTGCAGTTTGTAAAGCCGTCAAATCCCATACAGATTTACCTGTGATTATGAAATTATCACCGAATGTAACGGATATCGTAGAGATTGCTCGTGCTGTAGAAGCAGCCGGAGCCGATGGCGTTAGTATGATCAACACCTTGTTGGGGATGTCTGTAGACTTACGCACACGAAAACCACTGTTGGGTAATATCTATGGAGGTTTATCGGGTCCAGCGGTAAAACCAGTAGCATTACGATTGACACACCAAGTGGCGAAGGCCATCGATATTCCTATCATGGGTGGTGGTGGCATCATGACCGGTGAAGATGCGTTAGAATTTATGCTAGTAGGAGCTGATATCGTGTCTGTGGGGACGGCTACGATGGTAGATCCACGAGCGATAGGCATCATTGCCAAAGAGATGAGTGCCTATTGTGAAAAAGAACAAATTGCTCATGTACAAGATATTGTAGGGGGCATTATCGTTCCATAAAAGAGACTAGAGAAGAGAATATTGATTGAGGCAATATAAAAAGGACTACCTCAGTACGAATGTACTGGAGTAGTCCTTTTCGGGTTGCCTATAAGTTTATTTTTTTTGCGCGGAACGAGGCCAGTAGGATGGATCGCCATACCGATTGATTCCCTTTCTCCCTGGCAATAATGCCAGTGCTCCGTGGATGAGAAAGGTAGCGATTAGATGGAGCATATACGTATTTTTTAATGGAATATATAGATTCGTGCCAATAATATACATACCTAATAGTATTCCAAAAGGAAAACCTGGAATAGATATATCATTTAAACGTCTTACATACAGGGTATAATACCAGGGTAATAATATAATATATCCAGCATAGGCTAAGGCTTTTATACCAAAATAAGCGGGTAATATGATGACAGCTTCTAATAGCTGTTGAATAAACATATTAAATATATGCATGGTAGCAGATAGAAAAAGAATGCCTATAATAAATTGAAATCGATTGATACGCCCTGTAATACTAATCCAACCTTGACTGTGGGGAGCTAGAAATCGTACTAGAAAGAGCGCTATGATACCTATTCCAAGGGAAATCACTATATTAATAAATAAATCCATAACTAACCTCCTACATACTATGAATAAGTATAGCATAGATTGACAGTTATGGCGAACGCATGTCAAACATAGGCATTTTGATATAGATTCTTCATAAAACTCTTAAAAAAGTAGTGTACTATACAGAAAGTTACTAGAAAAAAATAGGCAAAATAGCGGTTCATTGGTATAATAGTAAAGATAGTTAAAAAAATGGTTCACATTTTTCTCTCATAATATGATTATATAATTATGAGAGGAGGATGTTATGGAACCAATATCAACACCTATGGAAAAACGCATTCGCATGGTTCGAGCTTGGCTAGATGCAGCAGCGAAGTCCTACGCTACAAAAGGTAGTGTAAAAGGAAACTTGCATTTGTTCTTAGCACAAGCTGAAATGAAGCAAATGAATGAAGGCAAACCGTCCATTATATCGTATGCAAAAAAAGCTATAATGGCTGTGGTATTGATGGGGATCATAGGTCTTTCACAGTGGTGGATTGTACAACATAAGACAGAACAGACGAATCCAGTTGTAGAGACACAGACGGAGATGAAACAGGACGCATCAGTTACTGTAGAACCCCCTAGTAAGAATACACCTGTACATGTGGAAACTCCCTCAAAAACACCAGAAGTAATAGTAGAGGAACCAGTTTCTACTCCGACGCGTGAGCCAATCGCACAGCGTGCAGTGGAACCGCCTCAAAAGCCTTCCATTACCTCACAAGAAGTGCGAGATGCGGTGCAAACTGGTGGACGTATTTTGCGAGATGAGTAAGTAACCTTTTATATCTAAGGAGGATGATTATATGAAGGGAAACCTATCTTATAAGAAATTTTTAACATTTGCTGTACTAGCAGCGATTAGTACAACTCCAGTATTTGCTGAGACAGCAAATCATTCTGACAGTGGCAAAACAATTGCAAAATTATCCATGGCGGATTTAGGCAAGCAAAATACTACCCGTACAGAAGAAGTGGCAACTGGTGATGCAGCAACGGAAGCGGCTATTGCAGCAGCACGTGATGGAATCTCCGAGGCCGCAAAACGTGATGCGATTGAAGAACAACGTAAACGCGTTGATAACTCTTCCTTAGCAACGAATGATAAAGAAGTTAAAACCATTACAAAAGCTGGTGGTGATAAATTAGAAGAAGCACAAGCAGCAGGCGTAGAAACTGCGATTCCTCAAGTACAAGCTAGATATTATACAAGCTTGACTGAAGAAGAATTACAAAAATATGTTGGTAAAACAATTACGCATATTGCAATTGATGGTCTGGATGAAGCATCTCAACCACAATTTTTAGCACTATTACAAGGTAAAATTGGTGATGCTGTATCGGTGGAAGGTATTTCCAAAGACATCGCTAATTTAGGTGGGTCTGGCGTACTTTCAGAAATTACACCTGTATTTACTGTTGTACCTGAAGGTGTAAAAGTATCCTATCATGTTACCGTTAACCCTGTAGTAAAAGGCGTGTCTGTAGAAGGCAACACGGTATACAAAACAGATGTATTAGTGCAATATCTTGGTGTGCAACCGAATACAGTGTTAAATACAATTGCAGTAGGTGAAAAAGTGCAAGGTATTAATGCAGCTTACCAACGTGATGGTTATATTTTAGCTCATGTGAAAGATATGGCTGTCGATGAAAAAGGCATTCTTCATGTATCTGTAGTAGAAGGCATGGTAGAGCGCATTACACCACATGGAAATAAGAAAACAAAAGATCGTGTTATTACACGTGAATTCAATCAAAAAGTAGGGCAGCCATTTAATAAATTCTTGGTACGTCGTTCTGTAGAAAAAGTATACAATCTTGGTTTCTTTGATGATGTGAATGTGCGTTTGACACAAGGTTCTACAGAAGAAGCTGTAAACATTGAAGTAGATGTATTAGAACATAAAACAGGAACGGTTACATTAGGTGCAGGTTACTCTGGTTCTGACGGATTTGTCGGCGTTGTAGAAGTGGGTGAAGAAAACTTACGTGGTACTGGCGACAAAGTGAAAGTACACTGGGAATTCGGCGGTTCTGCAGGGTATAAAAACTACTCTGTGTCCTACTTGCGTCCTTGGTTAGATAACAAAGGTACATCCTTAGGTGTCACATACTATGACCAATTGAATGAGTACACTGATTACAACGAAGAAGGTAAAGCAGTGGCTACATACGATCGCAAGTCCAGCGGTTTCAACATTTCCTTAGGTCGTCAAACTGCGGAATTTACTCGTGATTATGTGACATTAGAACATCGTAATGATAAATACATTTGGGATGACAAAGATTCTAGTGGTTTCCGTTATGATACAGACAGAGCACAAGGGACGCGTTGGAATAACCATGGATACCCATTCTTGTCAAAAGGGTACATAAAAAATAACTTCGGTACTACCAACAGCATTAGCTGGCAAAAAGTATATGATTCCCGTGATAATGTATATGAACCAACTCGTGGTAAACGCTTGTCCACTACATTGCAATGGGGTGGTCATGGCTTAGGCGGTGACTTTAATTTCTATAAATTTACTGGCGAAGCTAGAACATACAAAAAAGTAGGTAGCAAACAAGTGCTTGCATTCCGTGCTCGTTTAGGCTGGGCGCAAGGCGACCTACCATATAGCCAATTATATACAATTGGTGGTTCTGACTCTCTTCGTGCGTATGAAGATGATCAATATCGTGGTAAAAAAATGTACAACTTCACAGCAGAATATCGTTTCCCAATCTGGAATAAAGTAAGTGGTGCTTTATTTGCGGATTTAGGTGATGCATGGGATGCTCCGAATGTACCTTGGTTCAATCATTCCAAAACATTTAATGTCTCCATCGGTGCCGGCGTGCGTGTGACAACACCAATTGGTCCAGTACGTATCGATTATGGTATTAGTAAAAACCAAAATAAATTCCACTTCAGCTTTGGTGGTCAATTCTAATTGATAAAAGTAAAACATTGGATGGGAAGTGCAGCCCTCATGACTATACTGGGCTTCACTTCCATCTATGGTGCACCTGTTCAAACTGTGCATGTGGACCTGCAGAGTACAACGGGTATGATTCCATCAGCATTACAACAGCGGATGCAAGCCAGCGTACAGGCTGCTACATCGTATATCTATAAAGGAAAAGAAGTGGAAGAGATTCAAGCAGCTTTACCAAGTTATGAAAAGGCTACTATGGATATTGTAGATCGTATTTTATATGGATATACTGTGAAAGGTATTGCTGTGCATGTGGGAGAAACTATGGATGTCAACATTCAGATAGAACCCTATGGGCATGTGATGAAATATGTGGAAACGACGATTCATTATGGCAATCTATCTCCCTATGGCAAACAATTAGTTGAGAAAGATGTTGGGCCTATATCACAAAGATTGGAGCAAATTCTCTTAGGTTCTTCTATTGATGCATTGCATTGGGTAAAACCTATTGCGCAAAAAACGGTGCGCAATGATTTGGAAGGCTCATTGCCAGAATTTACTCCGCAAGTCGATATTGTGGGTGGCGAAACTGGTCAAGTGATGGTGTATTTAGTTCCTAATGGAGATAGTATCCATAGGACAGATGTAGTCCTTCAATCGAATACATTACCGAGTGCTTTTTTCTATACTATGCGTCAATATTATGAGAAAAAAATGCGTGATTTGGAAGGCTTACCTATTCAATTTGTGCGACGACATCAGGTGATGATTGAAGAAGATATTCAAAAAGAACTAAATCAAAGTCGAAGTGTTACACAGTTTGGAATTACCATCGCACCTCATTTGGAAGTCGGATCTGACACGAAACTATATTTGCAAGTAGATTCTTCTAAGTATATGATTCGTGGTGAAGGATATCTTGATATGGGGCGTAATACAGACTCTGTAGGCATACGATTATTTACAGGGGTTCACAAAGGTCCTCATGCATGGTATTTGGAAACAGAATTTTTGCCGAATAGTTTGCACTGGAAATTCAAGCCTTCTTATGTGTACCAATTTAGTAAAGATACACAAGTAGGCTATCAGTATGTGGCTCCTCATGGTCGGCATAAAGCATTTCTTCGACAAGACATTGGAAATCGCTGGAGCTTGCGCTATGAGCGAGATCTCAAGGAAAAAGAAAATGAATTTGCCATTGCCTATGATGTGCATGATTATTTGCAGTTAGAGTATATATGGAAAGATAAGGACAGATGGTTACGTCTTGTGGGGCGTATATAAGGAAAGAAGGTAGATAAACTATGATGCGTTTATTGAATAATAAAAAGAATGTAAAAACGGTGTCAATCATTGTAGGCGTTCTTTTTGTCATTAGTGTGGGTGCTTTGGCATATACACAAATGGCAGGACATGGTGGCTCTGGTGCGGTTAGCAATATTGGTGTTATCGATATGCAACGTGTGGTTGAAAGTAATCCTAACCTAGTACAAGATGCGCAAAAAGAAATGGCTGCGTATAATGAAGAGTTGCAAAAAGAATTTAATGAAAAATCTGCAAACTTAGATGATGAAGGAAAAGCAAAACTTTCAGATGAATTACGTCAAAAGTTGCAAGACAAACAACAAAGTATTCAAGAAAATTTGAAAAAACGTGTTGATGAAGCATCTAAAGCAGTAGCAGATGGAAAAGGTCTAAGCGTTGTTATGACTCGTGATTCAGTTTTGTTTGGTGGAACTGATGTAACTGAGCAAGTGAGTAAAAAATTGTCTGAAACTAAATAAGGTGGGAGCCGCATGCGAAAAGGACCTATCTTTGCCGTATTGAGTGTAGTGATACTCTGTTTAGGTATAGGTGGATATTATTTACAGACACAAAAAGAGGTTCCTCAGGGACCTAAAATTGGTGTTGTGCGACTACAAGATGTAGTAGAGTCGCATCCTAACTTTCACAGTTATGATGAACAAAAGAAAGAGTTATTGCGATTAGAGGCTCAGCGAGATAAAGAAGAACAGCTGTTACAAGCGAAATTAGGTGTAGAAGTTGGAAAATCTGAAGAAGAGCTGAAAAAAATAGAGGCTAATTTAACAGAGAGTCTGCAGCAAGAATTGCAAAGTAAAATTGCTGTACGAGAAGCAGAGTTGAATCAAGAACTAGCACAACGACAACGAGCGTTATTAGAACAATATCGCAAAGACTATAAAGTGGATCCTACAGAAGCGGATATAGAAATTGTAAATTTGCAATTATCTTTATCTACAGAAGCTAAGTTACAGCCTATTGATGACGCACAACGTCAACGATGGGCACAGCGTAAGGCAGATAAAGAAGCTCGATTAGCAGAACTATTAGAAGCTCGTGGCGCTGCTATAAAAGGAGTTAATCACTGGAAAGATATAGAAGCAAAAGTACAACAAGATATGCAACCTGCTTATGAAGCAGCGCATCGTACATTGGCAACGTATGCCAGTGAGGTAGCAAAAGAATTAGGTAGTAAACGAGATGCATCTATGAAGACTATGATGGATTCACAACAAGCTGTTATGGCAAAGGTTCATCAAGAAGGAGCTCAATTGTGGGATGCCGAATGGGAACAACGACTGGCTCAAAAGCGTGATGAAGTGCAAGCTTTACATGATGCGATATTAGAAGATATTCGCGTTCGTGTAGCGGTTATAGCGAGAGTTAAGCAGTTAGAATTAGTAGTTGTCGATCATATAACAGATCGTACTGATATGGATATAACGGATGAGATTATTTCATCTTATGGGCAATAAAGGAGTAAAAGAATGAAAGACATGTGGAAACGTATGGCTACAGGAGCTATGATGGTATGTGCATTAGGACTAGTAGCTGGTTGTGGTAGTAGTGATAAAGTAGGTGTAGTTAACACTGAAAAAATTGTGCAAGAAAGTAATAAAGCAAAAGACTTGAATAAAGAGATGGAAGCAAAACAAAAAGAAATTACAGACCGCTTAGCACAAGTACAAGGTACGCAGTCTGAAGAGGAATTCCATAATACGCAAATGAATGCACAACAAGAGTTACAAATCTTTGGTCAAGCTAAAAGTAAAGAGTTCAAAGCATATGTAGAGTCTAATATTCAAAGTGTAGCAAAAGAAAAAGAATTGACAGTTGTTGCGAATGACCAAGCTATCATGACTGGTGGTATTGATATTACAGAAGATGTCATTAAAAAAATGAATGAAGGTACACCTTCGGAGGAAGCTAGCAAATAATATGTGATTATAAAGTAAGGAGGCTTCATAGTGAAGTTTTCGTTAGAAGAACTTGCCAGTATGGTAGAGGGCACTGTACATGGAGATAGTTCAGTTTGTATTGAAGAAACTCGTAGTTTAGAGCAAGGTGCATCCCATGCGATTAGCTTTGCGATTGGAGATTTTCGAGAATTTGCGAAGCTTAGTAAAGCGGGGGCTATCTTGGTAGATGCGGTGATAGAGGATTGCCATACACCACAAATCGTCGTGCCTAATGCGAAAGCAGCATTTGCTAAACTATTAGAAGTATTTCACCCTCCAGTTGCATTTCCAGATGGAATTCATGAAACAGCGATTATCGGCAAAAATGTAAGTATAGGCAACAATGTAAAGATTGGTCCGTACTGTGTTGTTTATGACAATGCTGTTATAGGAGATAATGTTACATTACATGCTTATGTATATATTGGACATAATACTCGAATTGGAGAAGATAGCACAATTTATGCGAATGCGATTGTACATGAAAACTGTGTATTAGGAAAACGCGTTGTATTACGTGCCCATGCTGTAATTGGCGGTGAGGGATTTGGTTTTGCTACAGAAAATGGAAAACACACACACATTCCTCAAGTGGGCAATGTAGTGTTGGAAGATGATGTAGAAGTAGGATCTTGCTCTTGCATTGACAATGCGACTATGGGGTCTACTTTGGTGAGACGTGGTACAAAAATAGATAACTTAGTACATCTAGGGCATAATGTAGAAATCGGTGAAGATTGTTTCTTAATTGCACAAGTAGGGATAGCGGGCAGTACTAAATGTGGTAACCATGTTATCTTTGCAGGACAAACCGGATGTACGGGCCATATCACAATTGGAGATAATGTTACATTTGCAGGAAAGACAGGGATTACTGGAAATGTACCATCGAATGGACTCTATGCAGGCTTTCCAATGAGACCTCATAAAGAATGGTTAAAATTAGCTGCTTATGAAAGTCGATTACCAGATATGGTGAAACAAGTGAAAACATTGGAAAAAGAGCTGGCTCAATTAAAAGCTAAGTTAGAAGATAAATAGGGGCCCATATGATATATACATCTATGAAAGCATTGAGTGCAGTACTTTGTGCGTTACCGTATCGATTACAATATGGTATTGGATACCTATTAGGACAATTGGGTTGGTTGTTTACTCCTAAAAAGCGTAAACGGTTGGCAATCGGACAGATTTTGTTTTGTCGAATTACTGATGATGTAGAGGAAGCAAAACAAATTGCAAAAGCTAGCGTCACTCGTTTTGGTCGTATGATTGTGGATGTATTACGATATCCAGAAATAAAAGATGGAAAATATAAAGAAATGTTTACCATGGATGGTCGTGAATACCTAGAAGATGCTAAAGCAGATGGAAAAGGTGCTATTGTGATTGCACTCCATAGTGGAAACTGGGAATTACTAGGAGGCATACTAGCATCAGAAGGATATCCTTTGATTTCTGTAGCAATGCAACAACAAGGTGATGCCGATCGATTTATCAATGAATATCGAACTATGATGCACCAACATGTGACCTATAAAACAGGGGTGCGTGAAATGGTAAAAGAACTACAAAAAGGTTCTTTTATTGGGCTGATTATGGACCAAGATCCTGGTGATCAAGGTCAGCTAGTGCCATTCTTTGGATATGAAACACTTACTCCAGTAGGTCCAGCTGCTATGGCTAGGATGCAAAATGTGCCTATTATTCCTATTACAATTCGTTTTGATGAGTATACGGAAAAACATGCAATCACGGTGCATCCACCGATCTATGCAGAAAAAACTGATGATCGAAAACGCGATATTGCAGTTACTTTGACAACATTGAATGAATGGTTAGAAGATTATATTAGACGATATCCAGAAGATTGGTTCTGGCTCCATAACCGTTGGAAATGGACCCGTCGTTTATATGGTGATACGATAGAAGTGCCACCAGATGTAATGAATCAAAAATAATAGAAAGGAGGCCCCAATGAAACAACAAACAATTGGCAGACCTATTGACTATGAAGGAACTGGCTTGCATAGTGGATTGCCAGTACATATGCGTATATTACCAAGTGAAGCTAATACAGGAATTACATTTGTAAGAACTGATTTAGCAGGGACTCCTTCTGTGAAAGCAGATATACGCAATGTAACAAATACTATGCGTGCTACCACATTAGAAGATGGAGAGGCAAAAGTATTTACCGTGGAACATATATTGGCAGCCTTTTATGGTATGGCCATTGATAACTGTATCATAGAATTGAATTCGCCTGAACCTCCAATAGCTGATGGTGGTTCCGCAACTTTTGTATCTTTGATACAGGAAGCAGGTATTGTAGAACAAGATGCAGAACGATATGTCCATGTGGTACAAGATTCTCATGGAGTTTATGAAGATGATAAGTTTATTATTATACGTCCCTATGATGGATTCCGTGTGACATTCACAAGTATCAATAGTCATCCTATGCTAGGTACACAACATGGTGATTATGAAATCACCCCAGAAGTGTTTGCCAAAGAGATTGCTCCCGCACGCACGATTGGGTTTACTAAGGAAATCGAACAGTTGCAAGCGATGGGATTGGCCAAAGGCGGTTCTACAGAGAATGTCATTGTCTATGATGAGACGACATGCTTATCAAACTTGAACTTTCCCGATGAATTGGTGCGACATAAAATTTTAGATATATTAGGAGACTTGTTTTTAGTAGGCCATTTAAAAGGCCATATTATTGCTGTAAAATCAAGTCATAACCTAAATTCTCGCCTAAGTAGAGAGATTTTGAAAGAAATGTAAGAGGAGGCATACTATGATTCTGACTGTTGAAGAAATTATGGAGATTCTACCACATCGTTATCCATTTTTATTGGTAGATCGTATTATTGAAATGGAACCTATGAAACGTGCTGTAGGAATTAAAAACTGTACATTCAATGAACCGCATTTCATGGGACACTTCCCAGGCAATCCTGTTATGCCAGGGGTGTTGATTACAGAAGCAATTGCTCAGGTAGGCGGTATTGCTCTTTTATATCCAGAGGAAAATCGTGGATTGACACCAATGTTTACAGGTATTGACAAAGTACGTTTCCGTCATCCAGTAAAACCTGGTGATCAAGTGCGTATGGAAGCGGATGTGGTTAAAATCAAAGGCCGCATGGGTAAAGTAGAAGGTCGCGCTTACGTAGGTGATAAATTAGTAGCGAGTGGTGAGTATATGTTCGCCTTGGTAAAACCAGAATAACTTTCAAAATGTAAGGAGTGACGCAGATGATAGTAGTTGGCATGGAAAATGCAACATCTGAAATTCATAGTAGTGCAGTCATACATCCCGATGCCAAAATAGGTAAGAATGTTATCATTGGCCCTGGTGCAGTCATTGGAGAACATGTTGAAATCGGAGATGGTACCAAGATTGGTGCAAATGTGGTCATTGGTGGCTGGACAACGATCGGTAAGAATAACGAGTTCTTTCCTGGATGTGCTATTGGTCTTGAACCACAAGATTTAAAATTTAAAGGTGAAAAAAGTTATTGCGTGATTGGTGATAACACCGTAGTTCGTGAGTTTGTAACAATCAGTCGTGCAACTGGCGAAGGCGAGGAAACTCGCATTGGCAATAACTGTTTATTCCAAGCTTGTACTCATGTAGCTCATAACTGTATTGTTGGCAATAACGTTATTATGAGTAATTGTGCGGGTCTAGCTGGTCATGTTATCGTAGAAGATCGAGTTGTCATTGGCGGTATTGCCGGTGTGCATCAATTTGTAAAAATCGGTCGCAATGCTATGGTAGGCGGAATGGCAAAAGTTGTACAAGATATTCCACCCTATGTGATTGCCGATGGACAACCAGCACATGTCATTGGATTGAATTCTGTAGGCTTGGCACGTGCAGGTGTTTCAGAAGAAGTGCGCAGAGAATTAAAGAAAGCATTCCGGATCATTTATCGTAGTGGATATAGTTTATCCAAAGCGATTGAAGAAATGGAAATGAACTTAACATCTTCTGTTGAAATCGAACACATGTTAAGATTCTTGCGAAATGCAGATCGTGGTATTATGCGCGTAAGAAGAGATTAATTTCATATGTCATAATAGATACATGCTGAGTGCCAGAGTGCACTTGGCATGTATTTTATTATGGCGAACTTTAATGCCTATATACTGATTCTATGGTATAATATAGATTGGAATTTTTATAATTAAAAGTTAGTAGGAGGCGTTATGGCGAAAGTAGGATTGATTGCAGGGATTGGTAATCTGCCAGTTGAATTTATGCGTGCAGCCCAACGAGAAGGATATGAAGTTGTGGTTGTATCCGTCGTGACTGATGGGGCTCCACAATTACAAGTAGAAGCCGATGCATACTATCAAATTAGCGTCTTTAAATCAGATACGGTGATAAAAACCTTTTTAAAAGAAGGTGTTACGGATGTAACCATGCTTGGGAAGGTAACGAAAGAACATCTCTATAAAAAGATTACTACTATTCCAGATATGAGAACTATCAAAATACTCAATCGCCTACGTAATCGTAAAGATGATACGATTATGTTAGCCATTGTAGCTGAGCTTGAGAAGGAAGGGCTTCGAGTGGCAGATCAAACGAAATATATGCGTTCCTTGATGCCGCCAGTAGGTGTTATGACAAATCGGAAGCCTACAGAAATGGAAGCGTTAGATATAGAATTTGGATTTACCCTAGCAAAGCAAATGGGTGGTCTCGACATTGGACAAACGGTGGTTGTTAAAGAACAAGCTGCGATGGCTATAGAAGCGATTGAAGGTACAGATGCATGCATTCAACGTGGGGGAGCCTTGGCGAGAGAAGGTGCTGTGGTTGTAAAAACAGCAAAGCCTAATCAGGATGTACGTTTTGATGTGCCTGCAGTAGGCATGAAGACATTGGAATCTATGATTAGCAGTCATTGCAAAGTCTTAGCGATGGAAGCAAAACGAACTATATTCGTAGAACAGGAAGCTGTCCTAAAAAAAGCGAATGAATTAGGTATCGTAATCTGTGCTGTAGAAGGGCCAGATGAGGAGTAAGAATGAAAATTATGTTTTCTGCTGGTGAAGCATCGGGAGATACCCATGGTGCCAGCGTCGCGAAAGCTCTACTTTCAAAGTATCCAGATGCCACGTTGTTTGGTATGGGTGGAGAATTGATGAAATCGGCTGGAGTCGACATTATATATGATATTGAACAGTTAGGTTTCATTGGTATCGTTGAAATCATTAAACATTTGCCAACGTTCTTTAAATTACGTACGTTCTTAAAAGAAGCGATGTTGCGTGAGAAGCCAGACGTATTAGTATGTATTGATTATCCTGGATTCAATATGAAGCTGGCTAAAGTAGCACATGATTTAGGTATACCAGTGGTATATTATATTGCGCCTACTATTTGGGCCTGGAATAAGGGTAGAGGTAAAGATATTGCTAAAACAGTGACAAAGGTAGCATCAATTTTTCCTTTTGAAGCAGAAGCATATCAAGAATTTGGCGTCGATGTGGAGTTCGTGGGCAATCCGCTAGTGGATATTGTAAAACCAACTATGACGAGAGAAGAAGCATGTACTTATTTTGGAGCGTCTCCAGAGGCGCGCAATATATTGTTAATGCCGGGCAGTCGAAAACAAGAAGTACAGGGGTTGTTGCCAACTATGCTGAGTGCTGCTGAAGAGCTAGCAAAGTCTAGATCTGATCTTGCATTTTTCTTGCCAAGAGCGCATACAATACCACGAGCTGATTTGGAAACTATTATTCAAAAATACTCGGTACCTATTACGATTACAGAAGGTAATAATTATGATTTAATGCAAATTTGTACGGCTTGTATCGCTGCATCTGGAACGGCGACACTGGAAACAGCATTGATGAATGTGCCTACATTATTAATTTATAAGGTAGCACCTATTACATATGGAATTGGGAAATTGTTGGTGAATATTAAAGATATAGGTCTGCCAAATATTATCGCAAAACGCCGTGTGATACCTGAACTTTTACAAGGGGAAGTGACAGTATCTAATGCATGTAATGAAATGAGTCAGATACTTGATGATACTGCTATATATGAACAGATGAAATTAGATTTGGCTCAGGTGAAAGTAGATTTAGGTGCGCCAGGTGCGGTGCAACGTGTAGCTGATGTCATTGCATCAGTAGCAATGAAGGAGGCATAAATGAACCGATATAAACAACTATTAGCCTTTATTGGTCCATACAAGATGCGGCTTGCATTAGGCGTCTTTTGTATGATTGTAGCAGCTATGGGGTATCTGGTAGTACCATGGTTAATTAGAAATGTAGTAGATGAAGTGTTACAAGATAAGAATATGGCAATGTTGACCATCATAGTGATGGCTATCCTGGTTATCTTTTTGATTCGTGGGTTTGCAACCTATGGACAGAATTATACAATGGCTTATGTAGGACAACGTGTGGTAATCGATATTCGAGAAACGCTGTTTAAGCATTTGCAACGATTGGATCAAGCCTATTTCGATCGACGTAAGACGGGAATTATCATGAGTAATATTACCAGCGATGTAGGCGCGCTACAACAAGCCATCGTTGATAATTTAATCTCCTTTATGACGGAAGGGGTTACATTAGTAGGTTCACTAGTGTTCATGTTCTATCTAGATTGGAAATTGTCCCTATTAACCTTAATTATTGTGCCAGTTGTATTGGGATTGACAAATGTATTTGGTAAACGATTGCGCTCCGCCGGCCATGAAGTTCAAGGTAGAACAGCAGATATTACAGCATTTTTGCAAGAAGTAATTTCTGGCGTTCGAGTAATTCGTTCCTTTGCCCGTGAACGCTATGAATTTGGTCGCTTTCAAAAAGAAAATCAAAATAACTTTGATGCAGCCATGAAAGCTACAAAATTAACAGCTCTTATGAGCCCTATGGTAGAGTTTTCTGCAGCCATTGCAGTAGTGGTAATTCTGTGGTATGGTGGCTACTCTGTAGTGCAAGGATATATTACGGCAGGTTCCTTAATTGCGTTTTTAATCTATGCAATCAACTTATCAAATCCTGTGAAACGATTGACACAAGTCTATGGTAATTTACAAAAAGCGTTAGCAGCCGGCGATCGTGTAATCGACATATTAGAAACGGAACCGCATGTAAAAGAATCTGAAACCGCAAAACCACTGGATCATGTACAAGGAGATGTACAGTTTGATAATGTAACGTTTTCCTATGATGGAGAAGGGCTAGCATTAAACGGCGTTACGATTCACGCAAAGCCAGGACAAACGGTGGCTATTGTAGGACCATCTGGAGCTGGTAAATCAACGATTGCTAATCTATTACCTAGATTTTATGATGTCACTGGTGGTTGTATTCGTATTGATGGTGTCGATGTTCGA
This sequence comes from Veillonella sp. CHU110, assembly GCF_003992255.1. Taxonomy (NCBI): domain Bacteria; kingdom Bacillati; phylum Bacillota; class Negativicutes; order Veillonellales; family Veillonellaceae; genus Veillonella; species Veillonella sp. CHU110. The sequence continues at coordinate 38,107 of NZ_RQVA01000003.1, forward strand.
GACACCACATTCCAATCATTGCGTGAGAATATTGGGCTTGTGCCACAAGATACTATGTTATTTAATGCGTCTGTAAAAGATAATATCTTATACGGCCGATTAGATGCTACCGATGAAGAAGTATTAGCTGCAGCTAAGGCTGCCAATGCGTATGAGTTTATTGAAAAGCTACCGGAAGGTTTTGATACAATGGTAGGAGAACGAGGAAACTCTTTATCAGGTGGACAACGACAACGGATTGCTATTGCTAGAGCAATTCTTAAGAATCCTAGTATCTTGATTCTGGATGAAGCTACCTCGGCATTGGATACAGAGAGTGAAAAAATTGTACAGGAAGCATTGGAACGATTGATGAAGAATCGAACGGCTCTTGTCATAGCACATCGCTTGAGTACGATTAAACATGCAGACCACATTGTAGTTTTACAACGAGGAACTGTGGTAGAAGAAGGTACGCATGACGAATTGTTAGCATGTGGTGGTGTATATAGTCATTTATATTCTGTTCAATTTTCGGCAAAGGAATAAACAATGTACTGGATATATAATGTAGTACTTAGCATATTTTGGATAGGATTGATCCCTTGCATAGTATATTGGTGGATTGTAGAGACAGGATTTTACTCTCGTATGAAACAGAGTATGGGGATTCTACCTACACCTTTGAAAGAGGCTATAGCTGATACATCAGTTATTTGGATACATGCTGCGTCTGTTGGCGAAGTAGTAGCAGCAAGTCCTATCGTGAAGGAGCTAAAACAACAGTTTCCTCATATGGCTGTCGTTGTGTCTGTGGTCACGAAGGCAGGGCATGGTATGGCTACACGCATTATAGAGGAAGCAGATGGGGTTATCTTTTTCCCCTTGGACTTTCCTATATTCGTAAAACGATTATTGCGCAAGATACGTCCCATAGCGATTCTTTTAGTAGAAACGGAGTTATGGCCTAATTTTTTACGTATGGCATCTCAACAACAGATACCTATTATGATGGTCAATGGGCGTATTAGTGATCGGTCTGTAAAACGATATAAAAAGGTGCAATCTTTCACGGATGAGATGTTAGGGTGCATTGATAGATTTTGCATGCAATCAGCGGTTGACAGAAACAATATTCTTCAACTTGGTGTGAACTCTGATACAGTGGTGGTCACGGGGAATACAAAATATGATCAGACCTATGGAACTGTAAACAAGGAAGCGCAAGATCAATTGCGCCGTGAATTTGGGTTTACTGAAGGTCATCCTATTATTATTGCTGGTAGCACTCACGAGGGGGAAGAACTATCTTTACTCAAAGCATTTAAGGAAATACTAGCTATATATCCAAAGGCAAAATTGCTAATTGCACCTCGTCAGATTATACGAGGTAAAGACATACAAAGTATGGTAGAGGAGCACCAATTATCTGTTGTTCGTCGTAGCGTAGTGACAGAACCAGTGTCCCAAGAGATTTCTGTTGTTATTTTAGACACCATAGGAGAATTAGGTCGTTTATATAGTGTAGGAGATATTGTATTTGTGGGAGGATCGCTTATCCCACGAGGGGGACATAATATATTAGAGCCTGCATCACATGGAAAGCCGATTATTGTAGGGCCACATATGTTTAACTTTAAGGAAATTTATAGTCTGTTGCAATCTAGGTCTGCTTGTACTATGGTACAAGATGAAGTAGAATTGTTGCATGTGATGCTAAAACTTTGTGAACATGAAGAGTTGCGCACAGAAATGAGTCAAAATTGTTTAACAGTAGTTGCTGAAAATAGAGGAGCAACAGCCCGTAATATAGAAGAGGTTAGAAAGCTATTAAACTAGTTACAACACATTTTGTTGTGAGTCTTCATATAATTTTTAACATCCTAGTCTATACTAGACGGATAGATAAGGAGGCGGAATCATGAAAGGGGAACAACTTTTTAAGTATATTATTAGTGGGCAGAAGGGTGGATCTGTTGGAGATATGCTTAGAGGTGGACTGAGTAAGGCAAGTCGCTTATATGAAAAAGTGGTAGAATATCGCAATGACCAATATAATGATCCAAAACGAGTATATACAGCCCCTGTACCAGTGATTAGTGTAGGAAATATAACTGTTGGTGGCACAGGTAAAACGCCTATGGTACGATATGTATGTGAAGTATTGGATAGAAAACAATATGCTGTGAGTGTATTGAGTCGTGGTTATAAAGCAGATAATAATAAAAAATCAATTGTTGTTTCTCGCCAAGGTCATGTAGAGGTATCTTCTTTTATCAGTGGTGATGAAGCCTGGTTGTTAGCAAAAACATTACCTCATGCAAATGTGGTGATTGGGACTAAACGAGTAGAATCTGCGAAGATAGCTGTTGAGCAGTTAGGCTCAAATGTATTGGTTCTAGATGATGGTTTTCAACATAGAGCATTGGGACGAGATGCAGATATTGTATTAATTGATGCAAGTCATCCATTTGGCTATGGACATGTATTACCACGGGGATTATTGCGTGAACCACTAGACAATCTAAAGCGGGCTCACTACATTGTTTTAACAAAAACGAATCAGGTGGAACCAGAAGCACTAGAGGATTTGCGTAATGAGATACATACATTGGCACCACATATTCCAGTAGCGGAAACGATTCATAAAACATTAGGATTTCAAACATTAGAAGAATGGAGTCACTCAGGCCCTATTCATGATATGGTAGATTATGATGGTACCCCATTGTTAGCTGTCAGTGGAATTGGTCAGCCAGCTTCCTTTATAACAAACTTAAAAAGCTATGGTTTTGCAGTGCAAGATATGATGAGCTTTGGCGATCATCATGACTATACGGAAAACGATGTAGTTAAGATTTGGCAACGTTGTTTTACAAAGGGCATTCAAGGTATTGTCACTACAGAAAAAGATGCAGTAAAATTATCTCAAGTGCGTGCCATTCGAGATTTAAAAATTCCAATATATGTTCTCGTCATCGGCATTGAATTTACTGCTGGTGAAGAAGAATTTACATCCTATCTATTACGTGTAGCAAAGGGGAATTAAAATGCATATTGCATGTATTATACCAGCTAGGTATGGGTCTACTCGTCTGCCGGGAAAGCCGTTGGCTATGATTGGTGATAAGCCAATGATCCAACGTGTATATGAACAAGTTTCTAAAGCGACGGAGATTGAACAAGTCATTGTCGCTACAGATGATCAACGAGTATATGATGCGGTGGTAGCCTTTGGTGGACAAGCTATGATGACTCGACCAGATCATTTAACAGGTACAGATCGTTTAGCAGAAGTGGCTGCAACACATACTGAGATTGATGTGATTATCAATGTACAAGGGGATGAACCACTTATAGATGCCAATGTTATTGATGCCTTGGCAAGAGAGTTTAAAGAAGACAGTAGTTTACAAATGGGAACGGTTGGATGCCCTTTATTAGAAGAGGAATACAACGAACCTAGTGCTGTAAAGGTTATTGTAAACCGCTTAGGAAATGCTATGTATTTTTCAAGGTCTTTAATTCCGTACCCTAGAAACGCCTTCGTGCAGCCTCCGTTAAAACATGTAGGGATGTATGGATATCAACGCCAGTTCTTATTGGATTATGCGAAGATGGAACCTACCCCTGCGGAGTTAACAGAGTCCTTAGAGCAATTACGGGCTTTGGAGAATGGCTATACAATACGAGTAATTACAACTGATCAGCGCTTTGTAGGTGTAGATACACCAGAAGATTTAGATCGGGTAAATGAAATATTTCGAACATTAGATGCATAATATATGCTCTAAGAAAGGAGAACCTATGAAAAAGGTTAAGATTGGTAATCTCACCGTTGGTGGTGGTAAAGGTTTATTTTTATTAGCAGGCCCTTGCGTCATTGAAGGGTATGAACGTACAGTGGCTATAGGCCGTCGCATGAAAGAAATTTGCGAAAAATTAGGAATTCCTTATGTATTTAAGGCTTCTTTTGATAAAGCAAATCGATCTAGCTATTCTTCATTCCGTGGTCCTGGTTTGGAAGAAGGATTAGAAATTTTAAAAGCGATTAAAGAAGAATTACAAGTCCCTGTAGTGAGTGATATTCATGATATTACACAAATTGAACGAGCAGCAGAGGCATTGGACATCCTTCAAATTCCTGCCTTCTTATGCCGTCAAACGGACTTGGTGTATGGAGCAGCAGCTACTGGAAAGTGCGTGAATGTAAAAAAAGGCCAATTCATGGCTCCTAAAGATATGAGCAATGTGTTGAAAAAAATGGAAGAAACAGGAAACCAAAACTTGATGCTTACAGAACGAGGATTTAGTTTCGGTTATAATAATTTAGTCGTAGATATGCGATCCTTCCCAATTATGAGATCTTTTGACTACCCAGTTATCTTTGATGCGACACATTCTGTACAATTGCCAGGTGGAGCGGGTACGGCATCTTCTGGACAGCGTGAGTTTGTTGCTAACTTAGCGCGCGCAGCGGTAGCGAGTGGTGTAGATGGATTATTCTTTGAAGTCCACGATAACCCTGAAGAAGCTCTTTCAGATGGACCAAATATGCTATATCTTGACTCCGTAGAGGAATTATTGACAGATTTAATTGCTATCGATACAATCGTAAAAAAATAGGACAGATGTAAAGGATGCAGGTGAACTATGAAGATACTTGAACGAGCATCACAAGTGCTCCAAGAAGAATCAAAAGCAGTATTAGATTTAATTGAAACATTAGACCACCGTTTTGTAGAGGCTGTAGAGTTAATTTTAGCAGCTAAAGGTCGTGTTGTTTGTACTGGTATGGGGAAATCGGGCCATATTGCTCGTAAAATTTCTGCTACCTTAGCTAGTACTGGCACACCTGCATTGTTTCTTCATCCCGGTGAAGGTGTTCATGGGGATTTAGGTATGGTGACATCTGATGATGTGGTACTTGCATTTTCCAATAGTGGAGAAACAAGTGAAGTAGTTAGTTTGTTACCATCATTACGCCGTATCGGAGCTAAACTTATTTCTGTAGTAGGGAATCAAAGTTCTACTTTAGGAAGAAACTCCGATGTAACATTATTAGTAGAAGTAGAAAAAGAGGCTTGCCCATTAGGGTTAGCACCGACTACTAGTACGACAGCAGCGTTGGCATTAGGTGATGCATTAGCCGTATGTTTGCTAGACCAACATCAATTTACACCAGAAAATTTTGCTATATTCCATCCAGGTGGATCCTTAGGGTGCAAACTATTATTGACGGTAGAGAACATCATGCATGGGGAGGAAGACAATCCAGTCATTCATAGGACAGCTACGGTGAAAGATGCTTTGTTTGTGATGACCAATAAAGGGTTAGGAGCTGCGAATGTCATAGATGAAGAAGGGAATTTAGTGGGCCTTGTTACAGATGGAGACATACGAAGAGGCTTAGATTCTGGTAGTAATTTCCTAGTATGGCCAATTGAAGATATGATGACAAAAGCGCCGCGTACGATTACGAAAGATAAGTTAGCGGCAGAAGCCTTACATATGATGGAAAAGCATCAGCCTAGACCGATTACTGTATTACCCGTAGTCAGTCATGATGGTAAAAGTTTAGGCTTGGTACATATTACTGATTTATTGAGAAGAGGCATTGTGTAATGGCAATACGATGTTTAGTTCTCGATGTAGATGGAGTCCTTACAAAAGGTGAGATTATCTATACATCTACAGGGGAAGAAATAAAAGCATTCCATGCAAAAGATGGATTAGGATTAACATTAGCGCACACCATGGGGCTATATACAGCGATCATTACAGGCCGCACATCGCCTATGGTAGAGCGACGAGCAAAAGAATTAAAAATTTCTCATTTGCAAATGGGAAGTCATAACAAAAGTGAAGGTCTTCAAGAGCTATTGAAGGTCCTTTCTATAACAGCCGATGAGGTAGCCTATATCGGTGATGATTTAAATGATTTAGGCATTATGTCTAAAGTAGGGTTACCAATTACCCCTCAAGATGGGACGAAAGAAGTAAAAGATATTGCTCATTATATTTGTCAGGCTAAGGGCGGTGAAGGTGCCGTTCGAGAAGCTGTAGAATATATATTAAAACAAGAAGGACTTTGGGAGGAAGCTGTACGCAAGTACAAAGACGAATCCTATCATACAGGTCAATAGAAAGGAGGCTTACATGGCAGGAGAATGGCAATATACGGCATTGAAAACAATTAGTAAGCTAGTATGTAAATTACCATATTCTACAATTTTATCTGTTGGAGCTTTCCTAGGGCCGTTGTATAAAATTTTTGGAAAAAAACAGGTTAAACGAGGTTTAAACAACCTTATGATTGGCCTTGCCATAGAGGAAAAAGAAGCCATGGCTATCTTAGATCGTTTATTTCAAAATTTGGGACGATCTGTATTAGAAACGCTATATATGCCAAATCTAACACCAGAGTTTATTAAAGAACATATTGAGTTGCGAGGGGCAGAGCATTTAGAAGCAGCTATGGCTGAAGATAAAGGTGTTGTTATCTTAACGGCCCATATTGGGAATTGGGAATGGATGGGCGCTGCTTTAGCAGCTAATGGATACCCTTCTACAACCATAGTTAAGAATCAACCGAACGCACAATTCACAAGATTGATGAATGAATATCGTGAAATGGTAGGTCTCGAAGTATTCGCCCGTGGTGGATCAGAAATGAGAGGCGCCGCACAGGCTATGAAAGCTAAAAAGCTGTTGGGCTTTTTGGCCGATCAAGATGGATGGTACCAAGGTCTGCCAGTGATGTTTTTAGGGCAGGAATCGTCAGCAGTGACGGGACCAGCATCATTCGCAAGAAAATTTAAAGCTCCAGTCGTTCCTGTATTTGCTTCTCGCAAGGAGAATGGACATATTGTACATATTCTACCAGCACTGCATTATAAAGATACTGGTGATGTGGAGAAAGATATGTTCCGCCTTACGGAAGAGACTGTTAAAATTACAGAAGATTTTATCAAAGAACATCCAGATGAATGGCTATGGTTCCAACATCGTTGGAATACAAAGTTAGAGGATATTGCAGATATCGAACGAAAATTGCAAGTGCGGGAGGCAGTGCATGGAGAAAAATAAAAAATTTCTACTCACTATCATAGTAGGCATTGCCATCCTGATTGGACTGGGCTATTTTCTCTATGGTGGAACAGAAACAGCGACAGAAGGTCCTTCAGGAAACTCGATTAGCTTTAATGGCACAGAATTAAAAGAAGAAAAAAATGGACAACTAGTTTGGTCTGTTAAAGCAGAAAAAATAAGTGTGGACCAAACAACAAAAGTGATTACATTAGATATGATTACGGGTACCTTTTATCGGGATGGAACGGTATTAACTGTAAAAGCACCGAAAGGAGTCGTTTCTAGTGATCATGGAAAGATTACTTTATCAGGTGGTATAGAAGCTACTTCTAATACAGGTGCTAGCCTTCGTACAGAAGGAATAGAATATACAAGTAAAACTCAACAATTTAAATCTACCTCTAAATTTACATACTCTGATGGGGAAACGACAATAGAGGGGGATGCATTAGAAGCAGATATGATCTTGCAACAAGTAACAGCAAAAGGTCATGCTCAATTAATTCGTAAGTAGGAAGGATATTCATGAAAATACAACATTTACTCGTAGCGGCTCTTGTGGGTGGTGTTATGACGATTCCCGTATGGGCAGCTCCTACGGATACTCGTCAAGCCGGCAACATTATGATTACCGCTGACCAATTAACATATGATGGATCGACTGGCCGAGCAGAGGCAAAAGGCAGTGTGGTCATTACAAAGGATGATAAGACATTAACAGGTGCTTCTGGCTGGTACAATACTAAAAGTGAAGAAGGTTTCTTAACGGGGGGCGTGAGCATGATTGGTACAAACATGTCCATGGCAGCCGGAGAGGTACATTCCTTACAAAATCGTCAATTTGATGCCACAGGAGATGTGCATTTACAAAAGGATGATCGACAGCTGTACGGTGATCGTGTAAACTATAATACGGAAACAGGGTACGGTGAGATCATTGGTAATGGTAAGCTCATCATGGCTGATAATGTACTGACAGGCCAACGTATTGAAGCATATACTAACCAGATCTCAGCAACAGCTACAGGTGGTGTTACATTATCTAGCACCAGTCGTAATGTAAATGCGACAGCTGATTCTGCTGTGTATACACAAACGCCAAATCAAAATGATGGGGTAGCCTATCTAAAAGGCAATGCGAAAGCAGTACAAAATGGTAATGTTCTGGAGGCTCCAGAGCTAAAAATTACTCTAAGCGACAATAGTGCAGAAACTCTTGGAGGACGTAGTACATTAATCATTACTCCAAAGTAAGGAGCTTGTATGTATATAGAAACAAAGGATTTAATTAAAACATATAAATCGCGGAATGTAGTGGATCAAGTGAGTGTTCGCGTAGAAGAAGGGGAAATTGTGGGCCTCTTAGGTCCTAATGGAGCTGGTAAAACAACGACATTCTATATGATTGTTGGTGTGGAAAAGCCATCCTCTGGCACTATCTCTATTGGAGATGTAGATGTAACACATATGCCTATGTATAAGCGTTCTACTTACGGAATTGGTTACTTACCACAAGAAGCATCTATATTTCGCAATTTAACGGTAGAGGATAATATCCTTGCTATGTTGGAAACTACGAAGTTATCTAAATCAGAGCAAAAGGATATGATGGAATCTTTACTTGAAGAATTTCATATTACCCATGTACGAGACAGATTGGGAATTCAACTATCTGGTGGTGAACGTCGTAGGGTAGAAATCGCTCGGGCCATTTCGTTAAGTCCTAAGTTTATTTTATTGGATGAGCCTTTTGCTGGTGTTGACCCTATTGCAGTAGCTGATATCCAATCTATCATTCGTCATTTGAAGGATCGAGGGATCGGTGTTCTTATTACGGACCATAATGTACGAGAAACATTAGGGATTGTAGATAAAGCGTATATATTGAATAGTGGTAAGATTTTATTAGAAGGTACTGCCGATGAAGTAGCCAACAGTGAGGTGGCTCGGAAATTCTATTTAGGCGATGACTTCCGGATGTAGGAGAAGATATGAGAATTTTAGATAAATATATATTGAAAGCTTTCATAGGGCCCTTCTTATTCGGTATCTTTGCTTTTACTAGTATTTTTATCGGAACAGGTACGCTATTTCGCATCGCGCAATACATTACTGAATATGGGGCTAGCTTATGGTCTGTTACAAGAGCATTTCTATTAGCATTGCCTAATATTGTCATTTTGACATTCCCTATGTCTGTTCTACTAGGCTCTTTAATGACATTTGGTCGATTAAGTGGGTCAAGTGAAATTATTGTTATGCGAGCAGGAGGGCAAAATTTTTTACGATTGGCTACGCCAGTGTATATTATGGCCTTTTTGATTTCTCTATGCTCTATTGCTTTTAATGAGTATGTGGTGCCTGCTGCAAACCATGCGTATCAGACAATTATTCGTGAAGAGATTATTAAGAAGGCAACACCACAAACACAGGAGCATATCGTATTAAAGACATTGTCGGACCAAAAGATTAATACCCTTATGTATGCTGGCAAATATGATAGTGAAACTAAGCTCTTATCAGATATTACAGTGCAACAGTTTACCGATGGTGAAGTGACACAAATTGAACGTTCTAAAACGGCCAATTGGAATGGTCAATATTGGATTATGCATGATGGAACCATTTATGATATCAATGCATCTGGTGAAGGTATTGATAGGACATTGCATTTTGATGAACAAATATTGCCAATACAGCAAGATCCTGATAAAATTAGTCACTCTCAGCGTAAGCCGGAAGAAATGACAATTAAAGAGATTAGACAACAAATTAAAGGGATGGAAGCCACAGGTGGAAACATTACGGAATGGCAAATGGAAATGTACCAACGCTTTACAATTCCGGTGGCCAGCTTTATTTTTGCATTAGTAGGGGCTCCATTAGGATTGCAAAAACAACGGTCTAGTTCCTCGATCGGATTTGGGATTTCCGTTCTTGTCATTTTTATTTACTATGGTGTCATGACATTATCCGGTGCATTAGGTAAAGGTGGTGCTATACCTCCGTTAATGGGAGCTTGGATTCCTAATATCTTAGGGGTTTTGGCGGGATTATATTTAAATTGGCGTGTGTCAAAATAAAAATTGATGTAGAGTATAGGAAAATTGATAGTACCAATTATGGAAATAGTTGGTGCTATTCTTTTTATCTTCCTATAACCATTGTAGTAGAGTAGGGATTTTGATATACTAGTTAGAGGTATAGAGATAATCATTTTTATGTTGAGGTATATTGCCATGTTAGTCGGATTATGGGTCCTTCTCATTATTACAGTCATGGGAGGGTTGATTGCTTTTTTAGGCGATAAAATCGGTACAAAAGTAGGAAAACGGCGTATGAGCTTATTTGGGTTGCGACCTAAATATACATCGATTATTGTTACTATAGTAACGGGAATCCTAATTTCTGCATCCACATTAGGTATATTGAGCATTGCATCCAATAATGTGCGGACAGCACTGTTTGGGATGGAACAATTGAAAGCGGAAATGGAACAACTTTCAGCAGATATTGAAACAAAAACAAAAGCCTTAGATCGAAGTAATGTGGAACTGCAAGAAAAGAATAAGCAATTGCAACGAGTACAGAATGATGTAGTGGCGACAGAAAGTGAATTAGAAGAGACGAGAAATGCATTGTCGAATATGGGAGATCGTTTGATTTCTATTCAAGATGCGTATGCAGAAGCTGAGCATAAGCTATCTGCTTCTAATGCAGCAGTGGGCCATTTAGAAGCGGTCAAAGGCCAATTGGAAAGTCATGTGGAAGAGCTTCAAATTACCACCAAACAATTAGAAAATGGTATTAACCATGTACGTGAAGGTAATGTAGTCTTCCGCAATGGGGAAGTATTATCTCAAGCAGTGATTCGTCCAGGCTTAGGCGAAGTAGAAAGTATGGCAGCGCTCACAAGCTTCTTGAAAGATACGAACCGCTTGATTCTAAATCGGTTCCAAATGAATGAAGAAAAAACTGTAATCTATATTAGTCGAGATAATTTAGATGCCATTGCGAAACAAATTGCAGCGTCCAATACGCCATTGATGATACGTGTGACAGCTGCGGCTAATATTATTTATGGAGAGCCTGCCTTGGCAGAGGTTCATGCCTATCAACATACGTTAGTATTGCAAAAAGGTACGGTTTTGTGGGCTTCTACAATTCAAGGGGGACAAGGTGCTCAAGATGATGTATTGGCGTTTTTGAAAGCTGTGAATACACAGGCAAAAGAAAGAGGTATTCTACCAGATCCAATCACAGGTGAGGTAGGATCTCTTCCGGGAAATGAACTGTTTGATACGATTCGTAAGGTAGAATTGCAAAAAGGGCCTGTGAAACTAGAAGCAATTACTCGAGAAGATACATTTACAAGTGGACCTGTACAAATACAGTTACGGGTCACATCAGTTGACAGTTAAGAGGTCATATATGAAAACAACAGCCTATGTACTAGTGGTAGATCCGGGGCGAGAAAAAACGGGCATAGCAATTCTATCCGGTGAGTCCATACTATTGATGATGGACATCGTTCCAACGCTGTCGATTGAAAAGGAGCTTGAGTCACTAGTTACAATGTATCCTTCCGTTCAATATTTAATTTGTGGAGACGGCACTAATCACCGTGCAGTGGGAGATATAGTAAGAGACGTAGCTGTGAAAAAAGGAAAGTGCTTTTCCTATATGGATGAATCACATACTACGGAAGAAGCTCGAAAACGATATTTTGAAGTGCATCCTCCAAGGGGTTGGAGACGGTTAATTCCCAGAGGAATGTTATATCCTCCGGTACCTGTCGATGATATTACAGCATGGATTATTGGAGAACGTTGGTTAGTAACACATAAGGAGACAGTAATTAAGTAATGAAAGAACATAAGAGCAAAAAACGAACGATGATAGACGTGGCTCTACGGTATTTTATGATGATTATAGGAGCTGCTATTTATACCTATGGGCTAGATGTATTTCTCGTGCCCAATTATTTAATTGACGGTGGCGTTGTCGGTATCGCTCTTATGGCGAGCAAGATTACAGGTATATCATTTAGTATCTTTGTGATCCTCATCAATCTACCATTTTTATATGTAGGGTATAAACAAATTGGTAAAAGCTTTACCATATCTACACTATTTGCCATTGCATGTATTTCTCTATTCTCTGTGTTTATGCATGATATACCACCTCTTGTGAGGGACCCTTTATTGGCTTCCGTATTCGGTGGCATTATTCTAGGCCTTGGGGTAGGGATTATTATACGGAATGGTGGCTCTTTGGATGGATCTGAAATTGTGGCCATCATATTTGATAAAAAAAGCTCTTTCTCTGTCGGTGAGATTGTTATGTTCTTTAACTTCTTTATCTTAGGTGCGGCAGGCTTTGTGTATGATTGGAATAGTGCCATGTATTCATTGATTGCTTACTTTGTAGCCTATAAGATGATGGATCTTGTTATCACAGGGGTGGAAGAGTCGAAAGGTGTTATGGTCATCACCGACAAATCTGAAGAAGTGGCTAATGTGGTAATGCATCGCTTAGGACGTGGTGTTACCTTACTATATGGAGAAGGGGCCTATACGAAAACACCAAAGCGGATTATCTATTGTGTAGTGACTCGTTTGGAAATGACTAAGTTAAAAGATATTATCTATGAAGTGGATGAAAATGCTTTCATTACCATTAATGATGTACATGATGTATTTGGGGGACAATTTGGTAAAAAGTCTATTCATTAATATATCTAGGAACAGAATAGAATACAGCCCTATTGTATAGGGAGAAAGGTATGAAACGATAATGGAAAAAGATAAAGCGATAGGAAGTCAAATTTTAAAAGAAGCTAGAGAATGGGGACAAGCAATTATTGTTGCTTTATTGGTAGCAATGATCACGCACATTTTCTTAATTCAACCAACCCGTGTATCTGGAGAATCCATGGAGGATACGCTTCATAATGGAGACTTTTTGCTGATTAGTAAATGGTCTCATGTGACACGTTCTTTGCCTGATTATGAGGATATTGTTATCATAGATAGCCGTGTGCAACGTGAACGTTCTTGGAAAGATGATATAACAGAACCATTGATGAATTACGCCAGCGTAGTTGTTTCTTCTTTGCAAGGACATGATGTGTGGGTAAAACGTGTCATAGGACGTCCAGGGGATGTATTGGAGTTCAAAGAAGGTCATGTATGGCGCAATGGGGAAAAATTAAATGAACCCTACACAAAGAAGGAAACGATGAAGTTTGAACGATCCTTACCAATTACAGTGCCAGAAGGTCACGTATTTGTGATGGGAGATAATCGAAATCATTCATCAGATAGCCGTTTTATAGGATTTGTGCCGGTTGACCATGTATTAGGTAAACTTGCATATCATATACGGAATCCATTCTAGATATATGTAGATTCGTTATAGGTGTATCCTATAGCAATAGAAATATGACGTTTATAAAAGTTGACAAAAATAGATAGATATAGACTTGACAAAAATTTTTAATATATGTATACTATTAATTGTTGACGAGCCGGAGTGGCGGAATGGCAGACGCACTTGACTCAAAATCAAGCGGGTAACACCGTGTGGGTTCAAGTCCCACCTCCGGCACCAACGAGTAACAGACACTGTGTACACAGTGTCTGTTTTTTATTTTACCTTTGTTTGATAGGATGATAGGATAGTAGATTGATATATAAAAATAGCCATACACCTGTATTGATAGCTTTGTTTAGATTCTTACAATCCTTAGACATGTATATCGAGTGATTGTGAGTATGTACTAAACATCGGTATCTACAGATGTATGGCTTTATTAACATATACGATGTAATTATTTGTGAGGTATATTTTCTTCGTAGATCATAGTTTCTTTTGTAGGATGGTAATAGATAGCATATAGTAGTAAGACGATGACCGGGATAATCGCAGACACTAAATAAATACCACTATATGATAGTAGTCCGTGGAGAACTCCTAATGTATAAGGTCCAACGCCTAATCCTAAGTCTAATCCAATAAAATAGGTAGAAAGAGCAACACCAATTTTAGCGGGTTCTACCGCTTTCAAACAGATGGCTTGACCATTGGACATGAAGGTACCATAGCCTAACCCAACGAAGGCACCAGCAATGAGCAATAAAGCTGCAGTTGTACTATAGGCAATGAGAAGAAGGCCGATGGTTAAACATACGTAACTTGGATACATGACGGCATTTTCCCCGCGTTCATCAAAGATGCGTCCCGCAATTGGACGTGTAACAGTAATAACAAGAGCATACACAACGAAGAAGAAGGCTCCTGCAGTGATAAGTCCAGTTTCATGTGTAAAAATAGATAGGAATCCAAGAACACTAGAATAGGCAAGGCCCATTAAAAATCCAAGGAAAGCGATGAAAGATACACGTGGTTCAATAAAGTTTTTTAAGGACCAAGAACGCATAGAGCTAGCCTCTGCATTGGATAAAGATAAATTTTTAACAGGGAAGCGTAAACAAGCAATAGCCACAGCTACTGACAATATAACAGCTAAGTATATAATAAAAGTAAATCCAACAGCCGGTAGTAAGATCATGCCGATGAAAGGGCCAATAGCCGCTGCTAAGCTAGTACTCAATCCGTAGTAGTTAATGCCTTCACCATCTTTTGATTTGGGAATGTAAGCAGTGACAACAGCATTGGCTGCAGTAGACACAGTACCATACGCAAAGCCGTTTAAAAAACGGACTATGTCAAGAACTAATATATCCTTAGCGATTAGATAGGCTAAGGTAGTTAGAAAGTAGAAGATAGCTCCATATCTAAGCACTTCTTTACGACCTATAAGTTCTAATCGTTGTCCCATAATAAGTCGTGCAAAAAGGGTACCAATGATATAAATACCTGTTGCGAAACCAGCCTCTGCCACGGTAGAATGAAGCTCTTTAGTAGCATAGCTAGCCGTAATAACAACAAAACAATAATACACTAAAAATACAATGAAATTAATAATAGTAATGCTGATGAATCCAGGATTGAATAATTTTTCCTCTTGAGGTTCTATCATTTGGTCATTCATACATAACTCCTCCTTTTGTAACATGTTTAATAGAATATACCTATTTTATAAACTTGTAAAGATTATATAAATATTTTCTATAGTGTATAATTAAGTTAACAATACAAAGGAGAAAATACTTTGATTAGGATTATGTAATAATAAGCCTACAATCCCATTGTTTTAATAGGTTCATATCATGTGAGAATATAGTGATGAGTTTCTTTAGCTATAAAAAAATTTTAGAGCATTATATTGTATATATATGATTTAGACTCTCGTAAAAATGAAAAACTTTATTTATATAATATTCAAATATGTGTGATACATAGTTGATTCATATAGGAGATTTTACATAGGTGTAACATAATGTATTGCTACTTTCAGAGAAACTGACTATAATAAATAGATATAGTATTGCTTGTCGTTATATTCAATGCTATATTTCATAATAAATAGATAGTAATCATAAGAAAGGAGTCCCCCTTATGACAGTACAATTAGACACATTGGATCATCGTTTATTACGTTTATTAGATGAGGACGCCTCCATGTCGGCCGCAGACTTAGCCGTTATGCTCAATAGTGAAGAAGCACACGTGGTAAGTCGTATTCAAGCTTTCGAGGAGTCTGAAATTATCAAACGGTACCAAGCAGTCA
The DNA here is from genome assembly GCF_003992255.1 of Veillonella sp. CHU110. Taxonomy (NCBI): domain Bacteria; kingdom Bacillati; phylum Bacillota; class Negativicutes; order Veillonellales; family Veillonellaceae; genus Veillonella; species Veillonella sp. CHU110. The sequence goes on from NZ_RQVA01000003.1 coordinate 53,873, forward strand.
TTGATTGGGAACAAGTAGACCAAAATAAGTCTACAGCACTCATTCAATTAGGTGTGACTCCTGCTCCAGATCAAGGATTTGATAAAGTGGCAGAACGAATTATGGATTTTCCAGAAGTACAAGGTGTTTACCTTATGTCTGGTAGCTATGATTTAACGGTTATCGTGGAAGGGGCTAGCATGCGTGATATCGCTTTATTCGTATCTCGCCGTCTATCTACATTAGATTCAGTACTTTCCACTACAACAAACTTTATCTTAACACGTTATAAAGATAATAATATTGTGTTCCACACTGGTGGAGTTCGTGAAGATCGGAGAAATGTATTCGATGATTAATTATGACAATTATTTAAATACTGAAATTAAAGCTGTGAAGCCATCGGGAATTCGTCGTTTTTTTGAAATTGCTAACGAATTAGATAATGTTATTTCCCTCAGTATTGGTGAACCAGATTTTGCTACGCCCTACCACATTCGTGAAGAGGGAATTAGTACATTAGAAAAGGGGAAAACTTGGTATTCTCCTAATCGCGGGTTTATGGAACTGCGTGAAGAAATTTCTAAATGGTTAGAACGGAAGTATCAAGTATCCTATGACCCAGCAACAGAAGTGATTGTAACTGTAGGTGGTTCTGAGGCCATCGATTTAACGTGTCGTACCTTGCTCAATCCAGGGGATGAAGTATTGATTCCTGTGCCAAGTTTTGTGTGCTACACACCGTTAGCTGAATTGTGTAATGCCAAGCCAGTGCAGATCATTACGAAAGAAGAAGATGAGTTCCGCTTGACGCCAGAGGCCATTGAAGCTGTGGTGACGGAAAAAACAAAGTTATTGGTATTACCATTCCCCAATAATCCAACAGGTGCTGTATTACGTCGTGAGCATTTGGAAGCCATAGCAGAAGTTGTGATTAAGCATGATTTATTTATTTTGTCCGATGAGCTATATAGTGAGTTGACGTATGGTGATGAATCACATGTATCGATTGCATCTATTCCAGGTATGCAAGAGCGGACAATCTTAATCAATGGTTTTTCCAAAGCCTATGCCATGACTGGCTGGCGACTTGGGTTTGCCACAGGTCCAGCACCGATTATTGCGCAAATGACGAAGATGCACCAATATGGTATTATGAGTGCGCCGTCTATGTCTCAATATGCAGCTATTGAGGCCTTAAAAAATGGTGACAAAGATATCCAATACATGCGTGAAGAATATGATATGCGTCGTCGCTTATTGGTGAGCGCTTTTAATCGTATGGGACTTCATACATTTGAGCCAGAAGGGGCCTTTTATGTATTTCCATCTATTAAAAGCACAGGCCTTAGTTCGGAGGATTTTTGTGAAAAACTTCTGTATGATCAACGGATAGCCATTGTACCAGGCAATGCATTTGGAGATTGTGGAGAAGGCTTTGTGCGAGTGGCCTATTCCACATCGTTACAAAATATAAAAGAAGCAGTCAAACGGATTGAAATCTTTTTGCAAAAGCTTAAGAATAAAGAAATAGAGTAATAATGGGGTTGTAACAAAATAGCCCACAAATACAATAGAGGAAAGTTGATTAGGAAGGATCAACTTTCCTCTATTTTTATATTTTTAACACATAAAAGGGCCCCGAAGGACCCTTTTCATCGATATAGGTAAAATATATTATTGTTGGTTATGTTTAAATGCTAAAATAGCTTGAATCAAATCATCAAGAGACATCTCGCCCCGTTCTGCTACCATGGACAGTGTGGCTTTAAACTTCATGAGTTTGGCTAATGGAGAGTTTAGCATTTTAAAGTTTGGATTGATATGAATCATGTGGTCTTTTAGGCCTGGAATTACATCGAATAGCGGGAATAATTTGGTATCACCAGTCAACCCTAGATCGTTTTCATAGACCGTAGACTGTGAAGTACTTTTTTGCACTGTACTTTGTTCAGTAGTACTAGCTGTACTATCCTCTTTGCGTACATGTTTGTAATCGATGTGGTCTACTGCATGGTACGCAGAATCAGATCCTTCCCAAATGAGTTCTTTACGAGAACCACTGAGGCTGCGAATATGAGTGCAATCTTGTACCATTTCTAAAATACCTTTAAATTCACCTTGGTCATTACGGACTGCGATGTACTCAATGTGGATAAATAGATCAGGCTTGTTAATCCACATCTCAGTATAATCTTGTGTGCCAGCTTTGAAAGAATCGATGATCTCTTGGACCAAAGGGAGGCTCTTTTTAGGGTGACAGTTTTGTACAACACGACCGATAATATTAGAGCTACGAGGGAAAATGCGGTGCTTTGTATCATTATAGAAGCGGACTAAATCATTTTCATCTACGAATGTAATGTCCACTGGTAAGAATTTAAAGATTAACTTAATTTGTTCAATGGTTAAAGAACCTACTGCAAGATCGTGGGTTTGTTCTGCATTTCCATTGATACCGTATTTGCCAACTAATTGGGCTAACTCTTGTAATAAGGCTGTAGGATTAGCACCGCCACTTAGTGCTGTGCTAGATACAGAACCAGTAGATGCAACTGAGCCAGTTTGAGTTACATGTCCTTGATTAGCGCCTGTGAAAGCATGCTGTTGTGCGTTGTTTGTAGATGGTTCGGAATGATGGGATGGTACAGCATCGGGGTTACCTTCGTAGAATGGTGGAGGCGTGATGAAAGCAAAGCCAATTTCATGGTCTCCACGGCTCATAGTAATAAAATCGCTGTCTTGTAACAGTTTCCATGCCGTAGGAATAAGGACTTCTTTTTCTTTGTTGTTTAAATCGCGAATAATATCGATGACATCCGCTTGTTTAGCTAAAAATTCAGCTTCTTGACCAGATTCGAGCAGTTGTTTACTTTCAGAGATAGCATCACGAACCGCATCGTCGAAAGTCCACATGATTTTCGTAGGACGGTCGAAACCATATCGCTCTAACACAGGGTATAATTGATTTTGTTTGCGTGCCAAATGAATGCGCCAAGTGGTAAGTGCATCATATACACCAAGCCAAGGATTGAGAATGAAGTGAGGGGCTTGTAACATGGTTTCCATTTCGCCTAATTGTTGTTCCATGGCGTTAATTTCATCAAGGTATACTGTCAATGGATGGTGCTCAGGATATTCATTATTAGCTCGAATCAAGATACCATCAAATAGCTCTAATAAGTCATCCATGCGATGAGTGATTTCTTCATCTGTGTAAGAACCTTTTAATTGTTGTTCGCCGTAGGCAAATTCATCAGGTGTACATGTACCGATTTTTTCTTTTAATAAAGTGCGTGCTGTTTCTAAATCTAAGGAGCCACCTAAAAAACGATCTTTAATATCGATCATGACTTCCATTCTGTCATTGCCGGTTAGGCCGAGGGCTTGTTTCATTGTATCCATAGTTATCTCCTTTTTTACTGCATCTGTATGTAATGCATATAGTTAGTAGAAAAGATATATCTGCTAAGTATATATCTATAGATCAGAAAAGGTAGGACATGCTACCAGTCGAATTACTTTCATGTTATGTAGTAAGTATAATCTAAATAAAAATAATTTTCAGTTGCTGAGGATACATATTTTGATATCCTATGGAAAAAAGCCTGCACCAATGAGGGACAGGCTTTTGTTATTTATTTTGTGCGATTTGATGTCGTATACATAGCTAGAGCTGCCCAGATAAATGAAAAGGCAATGAGTTTATTAGTATCGAAGCTTTCACCGAAATAGAAGATAGCTAACATTAGGGCGATGGTTGGAGATACGTATTGCAAGAACCCTAATAAGTTCAAGGGTAATAGCCGAGCCCCATAACTAAATAACACAAGTGGAGCTGATGTGGTAAGACCTGAGATCATGAATAATAGGGCCGTATACGTATCATATTGGAAGGAAGCCCAGGAACTAGGGTCAATATACAGGGTATATGCTAGTGCAAATGGTGTAATCAACCAAGCCTCAAAAGCAATACTAGTGAAAGGATGAATCACTAGTTTTTTCTTAACGACTCCATATAGACCAAAAGTGAATGCTAATTCTAGAGCAATATCTGGAATAGTACCTAATTGGAAGGTGAGGAATAGAATACCTAGCGTGGCAAGACCTACACTACACCATTGTATGGTAGATAAACGCTCTTTAAAGATAAACACACCAAGAACAACATTTAACAGCGGATTGATATAATAGCCAAAGCTAGTATCCATAACACGATTGTTTGCAACAGCCCAAATGTAAATCCCCCAATTAAAAGCAATTAAGATAGCAGCTAATACTAAGAGTACAATTTGTGAAATATTGGCTCGCAAATGGTGGCAGTCTATTTTAAATTGTGTATAGTTCATGCCGATAGCAACGAATGACATGAATACGGCTGACCAAATAATGCGATGTGCTAGCACACTCATAGGTGCTATATGATGCAAGAGGGCCCAAAATAAGGGGAGAAGACCCCAAATAATATAACAGCTTAAACCAGTGATAAGCCCTTTTTTATTGACTTGTTCCATCTTTACCTCCTGGATACAGCGGATGGATGTATTGTTTAATATTGTATGTAAAGGGGTGCTGAGGATATGTTTGAAGTATTCAATTGCACCTAAACCATAGTAACATAGAATGAATACATGTTCTAGTCTAAGATTTGTTTAAAACCTTATACAGTATATTGTCATGCAAGATGTAAGTTAATTAACAATATAATGTAGAACATAGGGAAATCTAACTATGAAATTATGTTATATTTGATAAATCTATTGCAAAATGAAGAAACCATAAAGTATAATGAAAAAGTATGCTTTACATGTGAAAAAAGCAATACATATTCATATAAAAAGTACGGGCGTACATTTTTGGGAGGGTATATTCATGAAAGTAACAAGTAAACGTATTTCTGCGGCTTTGTTAGCCTGTGTAGCGTTGACTACATTTAGCGGTGTACAAGCGGCATTTGATGAGCATTTAGACAACTACCAATTAGACGCAAAGGTAGTAAAAGGAGATCGTTCGAAAGACCAATTTGGTAATACTGTAACAGAACAATCCTATTATCGTACAGGTGGTGATGTAAAAGTAATCACTCGTGACGAAATTGAAAAACGTCATTATAGTGATTTAACAGAGGCCATCAAACGTATCCCTGGTATTACATTCCAAAACCCAGGATACCGTGGTGGGGAATATGGATTCCAGTTCTTCAATAATGGTATTTCTATTAACGGTGATACTCGCGTTATAGTATTGGTTGATGGTCGTCGTGTAGATAACTCTACAAGTACTCGTATCGCAGGTAGAAGTGCAACAGGCAGTAAATCTACGGGTGTTAACTTAGACCAAGTGACGAACATTAATGCAGTAGATAAAATTGAGGTTATTAAAGGACCAGGTGCCTCTGCCTATGGATCTGATGCGACTGGTGGTGTCATCAATATCATCACTCGTAAAGGTGAGAATAACAACCAAGGAACATTTGATGTGTCAGCAGGATCTTGGGGTAAACGTAACTATAGCTTTACGTACTCCGGTAGTGCTGCAGATGATAACTCCTTCCATTACTTCATTGGCTTAAATAGTGTTAAATCTGACGATACAAAATATGTGGATGGACATACAGGTGAAACAGGCACATTAGGTGGATCTCGTTTTGATGAAAGAGGCGCCAATGTACGTATTGATAAAGACTTCGGTGATACCAATCGATTGACAATTTCTATCAATCATAAACAAGGTAAAGACGGCTATCCAATTTCCACACCAAATTTACAATATTGGAATACAAAAGATTGGAATCGTATTATCTTTGCTGCTGATGTAGGAACCTTAGACGATAAAGGAATGTTAAAAGATAAGTCAACAATGTCTGGTAATGTAGCAAATCCTGGTTACCATAACTTATTTGCCCTAGATGGACTTGTGTATAACTCCTTTAGTAAGTTTAAACATAATGATGTAGACGTAAAATATACATTTGACCGTCAATCCGATATGGAAAGTTTTGTACGTTTCTATAGTCAAAACCATACATATTCTAAAACAGATAAATACAAATGGCATGTACCGGGTGTTGATATCAAGAAAAAATTTAGAGAAGACTTCCCTCAAGGTACGACAGATCCAGCAGCTTTAGATGAATGGATTACGAAAAATTTAGCACCATTCCCAGGTGGTACGAAAGCAGCTATTGAAGAGTGGCTAGCAAAAACTGGTGGTAAAGCAGAAGAGCCGACAGATTACAATACTGAAAAGAATCTTGGGGTTCAATTACAAGTTGCTCGTTCTATCGGTAAACATGATGTGATTGCTAATGTTACATATGATAAAGCAAAACAAATTAGTTATGAAGTGGAAGATGGAGTAGGAAAGACTTCTGAGTTAAAACGTAATTCCTTATATGGATATGTACAAGATAAAATCCATGTTAACGACAACTTTGATGTAACTCCAGCTGTTCGTTTTGCTAAATATAGCGATTATACAACAGATGTAGGTGTATCCAAAGGTGGCGATACACATGTAGTTACTCCATCTGTAAATTTACAATATCGACTCGATGATACTAGTACTGTATTTGCAGGTTGGACTAATGTACTTCGTCCATTGCGCAGTGGAGACTACACGTCTGTATACGGAGAATATAAAACTCCATTACAAGATGAAAAAGGAAATGTATACACATTAGGCTTGCAAAAAGAATTTAATAAAAAGACGATTGTGGGTGTAAATTATAGCTTAACAGATATGAGTAACTCTATTGCATCCTTCCCAATTCGTGTAGATGATAAATTCAAAAGCACCGCTGTTAATGCGAAACAAAAGAAAACAGCATTTAACGTTACAGTAGATCATAAAATCAACCAACATTGGTCTGTAGGTGCTGCGTATAGTCACTTGAAAGATACATGGACAGTAAAACCAGGATACGTTGTGAATCCTGAGTGGGGCTATAATGATTCTGGAGATATCAACACAGGCATCAACAAATTACGCCCAGCGAACCATTACATCTTAAATGTAAATTATGATAGTGGTAAGTTATCTTCTGGTTTGTTAATGAACTACTACACAGGTTCTAATTTAGCGGCTTTTACAGCTAAACGTTTCTTAGTATTAGATTGGAACTTAAACTATGATGTAAATAAAGATTTAACAACATATGTAGCGGTGACAAACTTGACAAACACAGCGTATGAAACAACAAGCAATTCTAGATATGGTTCTGGTAGCTCTGCAATGCCAGGTCGTCAAGCCATGATCGGTGCTAAATACAAATTCTAATAGGCTTATAGAAAAGGGCTACCGTGCGTAGCTCTTTTCGTCATAGCTAATATTCACATATACTAGGAACTGTTAGTGTAAGTGAATTGTGTAGTATATCTGATATATTTCTATAAAAAATGTAATGCAAAACATTCTATAGACTATTATTTTGATAAAAGATTTGATAAATTACAAATACATGAGATATAATCATACTATTGCTTGTATAAGGTATATAAGCAGAAAAAAATTATAGAATTTGTACGGGCGTACAAACATTTTGGAGGTATATTCATGAAAGTAACAAGTAAACGTATTTCTGCGGCTTTGTTAGCCTGTGTAGCGTTGACTACATTTAGCGGTGTACAAGCGGCATTTGATGAGCATTTAGACAACTACCAATTAGACGCAAAGGTAGTAAAAGGAGATCGTTCGAAAGACCAATTTGGTAATACTGTAACAGAACAATCCTATTATCGTACAGGTGGTGATGTAAAAGTAATCACTCGTGACGAAATTGAAAAACGTCATTATAGTGATTTAACAGAGGCCATCAAACGTATCCCTGGTATTACATTCCAAAACCCAGGATACCGTGGTGGGGAATATGGATTCCAATTCTTCAATAATGGTATTTCTATTAACGGTGATACTCGCGTTATAGTATTGGTTGATGGTCGTCGTGTAGATAACTCTACAAGTACTCGTATTGCAGGTAGCAGTGAGTCAGGCAGTAAGTCTACAGGAGTAAATCTTGACCAAGTTATCAATATTAATGCAGTAGATAAAATTGAGGTTATTAAAGGTCCAGGTGCCTCTGTATATGGTTCTGATGCTACTGGTGGTGCTATTAATATTATCACTAGAAAAGGTGAGGCCACTAAACAAGGCTCTATTGATGTATCTACAGGAACATGGGGTAAGCATAATTATGATCTGTCGTACTCCGGCAGTGCGGGTAATGACAACTCGCTACACTATTATGTAGGATTACATCGAGTGATGTCTGGTGATACAAAATATCGTGACGGACATACAGGTGATATTGGAATATTGGGAGGTTCTCGTTTTGATGAGCGAGGCGCTAATGTGCGACTTGATAAAGATTTCAGTGATACAGAACGTTTAACTGTATCTATTAACCATCAACAAGGCAAAGATGGATATCCGATTTCTACGCCAAACCAAAAATATTGGAATAAAAAAGATTGGAATCAAATCATATTTAAAGCTGCTGTGGGTGAACGGGATGAAGATGGCAAGTTAGTCCTAAATGAAGACTATTCAGGGGACTATGATAACGAAAATAAATATAAAGTTGTGCAAAATGAAAAAGGAAACCCTGCCTACCATAATTTATTTGCTTTAGATGGATTTGGTTACAATTCCTATAGTAAGTATAAAAATAATGATGTGGATGTAAAATACACTTTCGATCGTCAATCTGATATGGAAAGTTTTGTTCGTTTTTATATCCAAAGTCATCAGTATTTAAGTAGCGATAAATATGCTTGGGTATTACATGATGATGGAATGAGTAATAAGGCATTCAATTTAACGGGAGATCAATTTACAAAGGACTTCCCAGATGGCGCTAAAGACGGTGCATTATTAGATGCATGGATTGAAAAAAATTTAGCCCCATTCCCTGGCGGTAGTAAAGCAGCCTTGGAAGAATGGGTGGCCAAAACGGGTGGAAAAGCACAAGACCCAAGACATTATTATGATGAGAGAAAGCGTGGGATTCAATTACAAGTAGCACGTTCTATCGGTAAACATGATATCATCGCGAATGTTTCCTACGATAAAGATCAAAATGATCATGTGTATCAAACATCTAAAGGAAAAGTAAAAACATCTGTAAAACGTAATTCTTTATATGGTTATGTACAAGATAAAATTCATGTAAATGATAATTTTGATGTGACACCAGCTGTACGATTTGCTAAATATAGTGATTATATAACAGAGGCGGGAAAATCGTTAGGTGGTGACCCACATGTTGTGACACCTTCCTTAAATCTACAATACCAACTGCATGATGGTAGCACAGTGTATGCTGGCTGGACAAAAGTTCTTCGTCCATTACGTAGTGGTGATTATGTTTCAGCCTATGATGGAACAAAAACAAACTTACAGGATGAAAAAGGAAATGTATATACATTAGGCTATCAAAAAATATTTAACAAGAAAACCACTGTAGGTGTAAACTATAGTCTTACCGATATGACAAATGCTATTGCTAGCTTTGAAGTAAGAACTCCGAATGGTTTTGAAAGTGTTCCTGTGAATGCAACTCAAAAGAAAACATCTTTTAATCTTACAGTAGATCATAAGCTTAATAAAAACTGGACTGTTGGTGTGGCATACAGTCATTTAAAAGATAAATGGTCTGCAAAACCAGGTTATGTAGTAAATCCAGCATGGAACTATAATGACTCTGGCGATATCAACACAGGTATTAACAAATTGCGTCCAGCGAATCATTATACATTAAATATAAATTATGATAATAATAAAGTATCTTCCGGATTATTGGTTAACTACTATACTGGTTCCAATATTGAAGCATTTACTTCAAAACGTTTCTTAATTCTAGATTGGAATTTAAACTATGATGTAAATAAAGATTTAACAACATACGTTGCAGTGACAAACTTAACGAACGAAGCATACGAAACTACTAGCTATGCCGTATATGGCCCAGGTAGTTCCGCAATGCCAGCTCGTCAAGCTATGATTGGTGCTAAATACAAATTCTAAAAGTGATGCTAGAAAGGGCTACAATTTGTAGCTCTTTCGTTTAGGTGAACGGATGAAAAAAATATATATAACAGGCTGTGTAGTGGCTTTGCTAGGAGGCTTGTATAGCGCACATTTACATGGTATGGAAGAATTCATTCCTATGCCTGAGTATGTGGAAAGCACTGCTGTATCCCATGAAGTTGGACCTCGTTCTATCAATCAATTAACGAGCAAAGGTACTGATCAAGTTGTCACCTATGAAGGGGAACCACGACGCATCATGGGCGTTTGGCAAAGTTCAGTAGAAACATTGCTTGCCCTAGGCGTAGGTGATCGTATGATTGCCGCTATAGGGGTGCCAGATAGTAAATATATTGCAGAGGAATATCGTGATGCCTATGAAAAAATTCCTTATAAAAGTATGGAAATTCCAGATGTAGAAACTACATTACTATGGGAACCAGATTTGCTTGTAGGATGGTATTCAACCTTTCAGAAGAATAACTGGAAGAGTACAGATTTCTGGGCACAACGTGGAATTGATAGTTACATATCCAGAGCATCCTATAAAAAATCTAAGAGAACGGTAGAGGGAGAATATCAATATATTCTTGACTTAGGAGCTATCGTCAATAGACAAGAACGGGCGGAAGAACTTGTGAACCGTACAAAACGTGCAGTGACAGAGGCAAAGACCTATGGAGAAGCACAGCATACCAAAGATACTGTTTTGATACTGGAAAATTCTGGACGACAATATCGAGTGTATGATAAAGAAACGTTAGCAGGCAACATGCTAGAAGAAATAGGAGGTCATCTTATTTCGGAAGCAGGACAGACAATCAATGCAGAAGAATTAATTCATTTGAATCCATCAGTTATCTTTTTAGTGTTAGTAGAAGAGGATTATGAACGGCAAGATAAACTCATAGACAATCTATATAAGAATCCTACCTTACAACATGTGGATGCCATACGTAACCATCGAGTACATGGAATTCCATTGTTTATGGTGTACAGTGCTGGCACACGAATCCATGATGGATTGGATATTATGATTCACGGATTGTATCCAAATTTTACAGGAGGTACTCATGAGTAATCGAACACATACACTCACTGTAGTGGGAGTGGGAATTGTACTCATCGCATTGCTGATTTTAGGCATGGCATGGTCCTTGTTTTTGGGCACTGTACATATTCCAGCACAGACTTTATGGCAAGTAGTGGCATCAAAATTTGTTAATACTATTGTCATAGATGATCCACGGCAAGGAGCTTTGAATGATATTGTATGGATGTTGCGTATGCCACGGGTTATTTTAGCGGCTCTAGTAGGTGCAGGACTCGCTGTTAGTGGTGTCATTATGCAAGCCATTGTTAAAAATCCTCTGGCAGATCCATATATTTTAGGGATTTCATCAGGGGCATCTACAGGTGCTACAGTAGCTATTTTAATGGGCGTAGGTATTGCTTTTGGTGAAGAATACGTAGGTATTATGGCTTTTATAGGAGCTATGGTTATATCATTTGGGGTTCTTATTATTGCCAATATGGGTGGCCGAGCTAATGCGATCAAATTGTTATTAGCAGGTATGGCATTGAGCGCCGTTTGCAGTGCTTTTACGAGCATTATCGTATACTTTGCCAAAGATAAGGAAGGTATTCAAAACGTGGCCTTTTGGATGATGGGTAGTTTGGCAGGGGCTAATTGGGATTTGATTGGCATCATGGTATTTGTCATTCTAATACCAATCGTATTCTTCTGGTTCCAAACACGCATTTTGAATTTGATGTTACTAGGTGATGAAGTAGCCATTACCCTAGGTGTAGATCTTCACAGATATCGCCAATTATACCTTGTGATGAGTTCTATTATGATTGGTTTTGCTGTGTATGCAGCAGGCATTATTGGATTTGTTGGGTTGTTGATTCCGCATATCGTACGACAAGCATTAGGAACGAACCACAAAGGATTGATTCCTATTTCCGCATTAGGAGGAGCTTTGTTGCTTGTAGTAGCAGATACATTGAGTAGAACTATTATTCCACATACTGAGCTACCAATTGGCATTTTGATTTCTGTTATCGGCGCACCTGCCTTTGTATACTTAATGATTAAGCAAACCTATGCATTCGGAGGTAATTGATGAATTTACAAGTAGAACAAGTTGCCTTTGGCATTGGACAAACGCAAATCTTACAAGGCATAGATTTAGAAGTGCAAGATCGTGAAATTGTCGGCCTAATAGGACCTAACGGTAGTGGTAAAAGTACGCTGTTAAAGTGCATCTATCGTGCCTTGCATCCCAATGCAGGACGCATTGAGTTGAACGGCCGATCCTTGGATGAACTTTCATTCCGTGAAAGTGCTTTGCAAATGGCTGTAGTGGCACAACATAATCAGTACCAATTTGATTTTACGGTGATGGATATTGTTCTTATGGGTCGTATGCCACATAAAAAATTACTTGAAGGAGACACCCCAGAGGACTATACTATAGCTAGACGGGCGTTGGCACAGGTGGGGATGGACCATATGGAAACACGGAATTTCTTGAGCCTTTCAGGGGGAGAACAACAACGTGTGATCTTGGCACGAGCCTTAACACAAGAAAGCCCATGCTTGATTTTGGATGAACCAACGAACCACTTGGACATTAAGTACCAATTGGAGATGTTGGAAATCGTTCGTGATGCGAGGGTAACTGTATTGATGGCAGTTCATGATTTAAACTTAGCATCTCAGTTCTGTCATCGATTGGTGGCTATAGACCGTGGTCAAGTAGTCGGCGCAGGAACTCCTAAAGAGTTATTGACACCAGAGTTTATTCAAAACTTATACGGTGTACATAGTCGCATCGTAGAAGGTCCGACGGAAGATTCAATTCATATTATTTTTACAGAAACAGTAAAGTAAGTAGTCACTCTTTGTTGCTGTCTATTGTAAGGATAGAGCTAGTTCGATCCGTTACATATACTGTATGAATGTGAACCATGGATAAGGAGGTAAGACATGGGATTGTTTGAATTATTTATAAAAGGTGGATATGTGATGTATCCATTGCTAATTTGCTCTTTTATTGCAGTGATTATTTTTGTAGAACGGTTACGTTTTTATCGTTCTATGTTAGATGATGTAAATGTGCTACGTGAAACGATCATCCCTCTTGTACAACAAAGTAACTGGAAGGGATTACAAGCCTTGAAAGAAACTAATAAAGGGATGGCTACACATGTGATTGCAGAAGCAGCTCGTGGTGGCAACAATAAAGAACAACAAGAAAAATTATTAGAAGCAGCAGCGATTAGCGAATCAGCTAAGCTTCGCCAATATTTGAATTACATTGAATCTATCGTTACCATGGCTCCATTATTGGGATTATTGGGTACAGTAACAGGTATGATCGGTTCTTTCAGTGTGCTATCTATTTCTGAAGGTCAACCATTTGCTATTACAGGTGGTGTAGGGGAAGCCTTGATTGCGACAGCTACAGGCTTGATCGTGGCAATTATTGCTTTAATTTTACATACATACTTAGTGCAACAACAAGATATTTTGATTAGCCAAATCGAAGATGCAAGCGCTATGTATATGGCGGAATTGGCAGGTGACAACCATGCGGCTTAGATCCTTACGGACTACGTCTAAACCAAAACTCATGATTATTCCTATGATTGATATTATTTTCTTTCTACTGGTCTTTTTCATGATGAGTATGTTAACGATGGTCGTTCAAAAATCTGTACCGATTCAACTACCACAAGCAGTGGCATCAAAAGTAGACCTGCAACGTAAAATTCCAATTACGGTTACGAATAATGGCCAAATCTATGTAGAAACGCAACCAGTGACACTAGATCAAATGATTCGTTACCTACAAGCGGAACAAGCAAAAGGTGGAGATATGGTTGTTATTCTACGTGGCGATGCAAAAGCTGAATATGGTGCATTTGTTACTGTCTTAGATACATTAAAACAAATGGGTATTGTGAAAGTATCTATTGCGACAGATAGTAAATAAGGAGGTACTATGGATAGACGATGGCGAATTCCCGCAGTGATATCCGGACTTACAAATCTAGGTCTTGTAGTACTTCTAGGTGTATTGGGTCATATACAAACGCCTACGCCAGATACGGAAGAAGTAGTAGAGGTGCAATTAGTCCACGAGGAAAAAGGGGGCGGAGGACAAGCTAGTCCAGGACCAGCGATTACGGCACCGCATACGGAAAAACATGAAATTCCTCCCCCAATTACGAACATCGCTGAAGCAGAAGCTATACTGGAGCAAGTTAAAGCAGAAGCGCCTAAAAGTGTTGCTATTGTAGCGCCGAGTACTAGTGCAATTTCTGAATCGGGCCCAGCTACATCTGGTGAAGGATCAGGTAGCGGGGATGGTTCTGGAAATGGTACTGGTCAAGGGGATGGCAATGGTACTGGAGACGGTAGCGGTGATGGTAATGGCAGTGGAAGTGGCGATGGAGTAGACGGCAGTGATGACGGTGTCATCGTCGATGTGGGCAGCCTTTCTTTAGTGAGAGATGTAGAGGCACCGTATCCACCTAAAATGCTACGCCAAGGGAAAACCGGTAGTGTTGTTGTTCAATTAGTGGTGGAAAAAGATGGATCTGTTAGTTCTGTCAGTGTCATAGGCGGTAGTGGCCAACCAGAATTTGAACAAGCAGTAATGCGAGTAGCATACCAATGGACATTTGTGCCAGCCACTAGAAATGGACGACCAGTTCGTGCCTATGCAACAAGAAGCTATCGATTTGCGTTGTAGTTAAATAATACTTAATAAAGGAAAGTTGAATTATTTCAGCTTTCCTTTTGTTATATGAAGAAAAATTTGTCACAGACTCCACAAAAATGTTAAAATAAAGAAAAAACTGCGTTCTGTTACATAAAATAATGAAGTAAATATAAAAATATGTCATAGAATCCATAAAATGATAAAAATATAGATTTGTAATTAAAGCTATAGCATAAAGGAGGGAACTCGATGAAGTTAATTGAACGAAAACAGTATTTAGACTTTTTGCGTAATCATCGGCAGACGGATGCGATTATTGTTGTATCTGGTATACGCCGTTGTGGTAAGTCTACGCTATTTCAATTGTATAAGGACGAGTTGTTATCTCAAGGTGTTCAGCCAGAGCAGATTATAAGTATTAATTTTGAAGATTTAGAGTATGAACATTTACAAGAGTATCGTACATTGTACGAATATATTTTAGAACGGATTATACTGAATCAGGAGATGTATATATTTCTTGATGAAATACAACATGTGCCTAATTTTGAAAAAGTGGTGGACAGTTTGTACATCAAAGATAAGGTGAAGGTGTACATCACTGGATCTAATGCGTATTTTATGTCTTCTGAAATGGCCACTTTATTATCGGGGCGCTATGTACAGCTAGATATGTTACCACTTTCATTCAAAGAATTTTGTGAAGCCCATCGCAAGGATGAACGGCAACCATTGGAAGAACTATATCAACGCTACACACAATACAGTTCTTTTCCAGGTATTTTGCGCTTAGGCGATAATTTGCCGATGATCTTAGATTATTTACAAGGAATATTTAACACCATTATATTGAAAGATATCATTGCTCGCAGTAAAATTGGAGACCCTCAATTATTGGAAAGTGTGGCTAGATATTTATTTGCCAATATAGGGAGTCTTATCAATCCTACAAAGATTAAAAACTCGCTTATTAGTGCAGGTCGAAAAGTAGATGGTCGAACCATTGAGCGATATATATCAGCGTTACAAGATGCGTTGTTACTGTATCAAGTCAATCGATATGATGTGCGGGGAAAAGAAGTGTTACAGTTGAATGCGAAGTATTATGCAGCAGATGTAGCGTTAAAACAATTCTTATTACCTAATCGTGGCGAGGATACAGGACATATATTAGAGAATATTGTATTTTTAGAGCTCATACGTAGAGGGTACAAAGTGTATGTAGGTCATCTACAAAAAGGTGAGATAGATTTTATTGCCCAAAAACAGGGTATGATTGAATATTACCAAGTAAGTCAAAGTGTATTAGATCCCCATACGTTAGAGAGAGAACTAACACCGTTAGAGCAAATACAAGACCATTATCCTAAATATCTATTAACCTTCGATGTGATTAATAAGAATGCGAGTTATAATGGGATTCAACAGAGAAATGTACTAGAATGGCTTATGGAAGACAAATAACAGTCGAAAAATCTCCCACAATATGGTATGCTAATTTATATATAATTATTATTCAATAACAATAAAGGTGGATGCATATGAATGAATTAGTAGGTTTGATTTTAGCGGCCGGTAAAGGCACTCGCATGAAATCTAAACTTCCAAAGGTATTGCACAAAGTAGCTGGTAAGGCAATGGTGGAACGTGTATTAGAAGCGGCTCAATCGGTAGGGGCACAGCGAAATGTTGTCATCATTGGTTTTGGCGGTGATGATGTGAAAGCCTACTTAGGTGATCGCGCGGAATACGTGACACAATTAGAACAAAAAGGAACTGGTCATGCAGTACAACAAGCAGAATCTGTACTAGGCAATCATGAGGGGCTTATCTTACTATTATGTGGAGATACGCCGCTTGTAACACAACAAACGCTAGAACAATTATTGGCGCACCACAAAGAAACAGGGGCAGCAGCCACTGTGTTAACGGCCTATATGGATAATCCGTATGGCTATGGCCGTATCATTCGCAATGAAGCTAAGTCTGTAGAACGCATTGTAGAAGAAAAAGATGGTACATTGGATGAGTTAAAAGTGCACGAAGTCAACACGGGCATGTACATTTTCAATTCCAAAGAATTATGGCCTTGTTTGGAGCAACTTTCAGATGATAATGCACAAGGAGAACTATATATTACAGATGTGGTGAGTATTCTTGTAAAAGCAGGAAAAACAGTAAGTGCCTACATGACGATGGACAGTGACGAATCTTTAGGGGTTAATAGTCGTTTACAATTGGCACAAGCGGAATTGATTTTACGTAATCGTACTAACTTAGCCTTGATGGAAGCCGGCGTTACCTTAGTGGATCCACATAGCACATACATTGCGCCAGAAGTTGTGGTGGGACCAGATACGATTATCTATCCAAATACGACATTGGAAGGGAATACTGTGGTGGGTACCAATAATATTTTGGGCCCTAATACACGTTTATCTAATGTGACAGTAGGCGATAATAATCATATCTACGATTCGTATGCACACGATTGTGAAATTAAAAATGATACAGTCATTGGACCGTTTGTTCATTTGCGACCAGATACAGTATTATCTGATAAAGTAAAAATCGGCAACTTCGTAGAAGTGAAAAATAGCGTAGTGGGAGAGGGTACAAAATTCCCGCACCTATCCTATATTGGCGACAGTGATGTAGGATCTAAAGTGAATATTGGTTGTGGTACTATCACAGTTAACTACGATGGTAAAAAGAAACATCGTACCACCATTGAAGATAAAGTATTTGTAGGCTGCAATTCTAATTTAGTAGCGCCTGTTACGGTGGGTAGTGAAAGTTACGTGGCCGCAGGCTCTACGATTACAAAGGATGTGCCAAGTCGTGCATTAGCATTTGGACGGGCTCGTCAAGTGGTGAAAGAAAACTGGGTAACAGAGGATACTTTCAAAAAATAATGTAGTACTAGAAATTTTGGTAAAATATATTACACAAAATTGAGAAAATGAAGTACAATAGAAGTAGAGCCTTTGTGCATCAAATTGTAAGTCAATTGTTTTAGAGGAGTAATGACATGGCATTAGAAGATGGTAAACGACTCAAAGTTTTTACAGGCAATGCAAATCCAGCGTTAGCCAAAGAAATTTGTGATTATTTGGACCTTTCATTAGGAGAAGCATTCGTAGGACGCTTTAACAATGGTGAAATACAAGTCATGATTGATGAAAGTGTACGTGGTAAAGATGTATTTATCGTACAGCCAACTAGCTATCCTGTGAATGATAATGTGGTTGAATTATTTATCATGGCGGATGCTTTAAAACGTGCATCAGCTCGTCATATCACAGCCGTTGTACCATATTATGGATATGCTCGCCAGGA
The DNA here is from genome assembly GCF_003992255.1 of Veillonella sp. CHU110. NCBI lineage: Bacteria > Bacillati > Bacillota > Negativicutes > Veillonellales > Veillonellaceae > Veillonella > Veillonella sp. CHU110. The sequence continues at coordinate 71,953 of NZ_RQVA01000003.1, forward strand.
CAGAAAAACTCGTGGTAGAGAGCCAATTACAGCAAAATTAATGGCAGATTTACTACAAACATCTGGTGTAACTCGCCTTGTAACAGTAGATCTTCATGCAGGTCAAATTCAAGGTTTCTTTGATGTGCCAGTAGATCATTTGATGGGTGCATCCATTATTGCTAACTATATTAATGAAAAGAAAATGGAAGATGTCATCGTCGTATCTCCAGACCTTGGTGGTGTAACACGTGCCCGTGATTTAGCAGATCGCATTGGTGCACCAATTGCAATTATCGAGAAAAAACGCCCACAACCAGGTGTTGCAAAAGTTATGAATCTAATTGGTGATGTACAAGGTAAAAACTGTATCATCATCGACGATATCGTAGATACAGCAGGATCTCTTGTAGAAGGTGCGAAAGCATTGCAAGAATTTGGTGCTAAATCTGTTACAGCTTGTGTAACACATGCGGTATTAACAGATCCAGCATGTGAGCGTATTGCAAACTCTAACATTAAAGAGTTAATTGTAACAAATACAATCGATATTCCAGAACCATGCCGTTTACCAAATATTACGATTTTATCCGTAGCTCCGCTCCTAGGAGAAGCGATTTTGCGTATATTTCAAGAAGAGTCAGTAAGCTCTTTATTTGATAAATAATATGAAATTATTAGTTGGACTAGGAAATCCTGGTAGAGACTATGAAGGAACTCGTCATAATATTGGATTCATGGTGATCGATGCTATTGCAGATGGAGTAAATCATACGCCGTGGCGAGAAGATTATAAAGCGGAAATTTGCTCTTGTACAATCGAGGGTGAAAAGGTACTATTAGTGAAACCACAAACGTATATGAATTTGAGTGGTGAATCAGTAGGTCCATTGATGCGCTATTATAAATTGAGTCCAGAAGATGTATTTGTCATTTATGATGATATGGATCTTCCTGTTGGAAAATTGCGAATCCGCCAAAATGGTAGTGCAGGTGGTCATAATGGTATTAAATCGATCATAAGTCATTTAGGGACTGATGCATTTCCTCATTTCCGATTTGGCATAGGTCGCCCGTTACCTGAGTGGACGGTAGTAGATCATGTGTTGGCTCGTTTTCCAGAGGAACAACAAAGTTCCGTACAAAAAGGCATCAAGGATATGGTGAAAGCCGTATTGGGTTGCGTAGAAGTAGGTCTCGATAAAGGGATGAATTTATACAACCCTAAAAAAGGACGGCCTCGTTAATAGTAAACCAAGATGGAGGAGTATGTTCCATCTTGGTTTTTATTATGTGCAAATCGTGTGTAATTTGTGTGTTTTCATCGATATGCAGACTATCTTTCAATTGATGAAAGAATTCAATCAAATAAATTCACTATATGTACTTTTTCATCTTGAAATTATGAGAATAAAAGTATATACTAAGTTTAGAGCAGTATAATTAGTATTTTATGTGAATCGTCTTTATTTTTACTTATTGTGAGGGAGGCATTATCATGAAAGGTAATAATTGGGGCGGCAAGCGGGCTGGTGCAGGTCGCAAAAAATCCTTATTTGAACGTAAAGGACGTACATTCCGTTTGACTGATGCTGAGTTTTTAGAAGTCAAACCATTAGTAGATGCAGTACGACGTCGTACTGAGGAAGCTATGTTAGCTACGTTAGCAGCCAAAAATCGAAAATAATTGTGCGTTCGATAGTACTACAGGTTTTAATTAGCTAATCGCTTTTGATTACAAGTTAGTATGGAAAATCGGCCCCTTTGGGGTCGATTTTTTCTATTTATGTAAATTTTCTATAGAATTAACTTGACAATATCGAAATATATCGTTATAATAGTTTCCAACATAGTTAAATAGGCCGATGCTGTATATACAATGTATAGGAAGTGTAGATGCAAACTTTCATATACGTATAACGGATATTTGGCTATGGTGGTTAAACCAGACCACAGAAGGATCCTCGTTGAGGAAATGAATTCAAAAGTTACTACACAAATGGAGGTTAGCAATGAGCTTAATTAAAAGTTTATCCAACCGCTTGTCTGTGCTAGGATATAGTGGTTACGAAATTTCACAAATTATCAATAGTGCAACGGGCGGTCAAGACATTAACGCTATGACTGGTCAGGATTTATATCAAGTGGCGAACACGATGGAACACTATGTAAAAGCAGGTGCTCAATACGTTGCAGAATATAGCAAATAATATAAAGCTGTTACAGTTTGTAAGATATTACAGGCTGTAACAGCTTTTTTATTGTCACTCCTATGGTAGATACTGTTGAATGCCATGACAGAGTAGGGTACAATAATACGTAGCATGGAACATAATTGATGATATACATCATATGTTTGAAGTGATATAGATAAGGAATACATGAGTGATATATGAAAGAAACGTGGCGACAAGATAGACTTCCTTTTGTGGAATCCTTGGAACGATATAAAGAACAGCGTATGATTCCATTTCATACGCCAGGTCATAAAATTGGATATGGTGCACCCAATTTACTTAAGGCGTGGATGGGACCAGCATTGCCATATGATTTGGGATTGATGTATGCCATTGATGATTATCACGAACCAGAGCATGAATTACTAGAGGCACAACGCCTAGCAGCACAGGCCTTTGGCGCAGAACATACTTGGTTCTCTATCAATGGTACATCTGGAGCCATTCAAATGATGATTATGAGCATTGTAAATGAAGGTGACTCGATCATTATCCCTAGAGAGGCTCATTGCTCTGTACATAATAGTTTAGTCTTAAGTGGAGCTAAACCAATCTATATGGTAGGGCATTTCCATCATCGATGGGGAATTCCTGTCGGTGTAACAGCACAAGATGCGATTGCTACGATGGATGCACATCCAGAAGCGAAGGCTATCGTATTGGTTCATCCTAACTATTATGGGGTCGGTGTAGATGTAAAACGAATTATAGAGGCAGCCCATGAAAGAAACATGGTAGTCTTGGTGGATGAAGCGCATGGGTCGCACCTCATCCCTTCTTTAGGCATGCCTGTGCCTGCATTAGCAAGTGGTGCAGACTTAGTGGCGCAAAGTACGCATAAATTGTTAGGATCCTTAACGCAAACATCGATGCTTCATGGACAAGGTCCTCGTATTGATATACATCGGATTCAACGATTACAACAATTGTTGATGAGTACCAGTCCAAACTATATTTTCTTGGCCTCTTTGGATATGGCGCGTTACCAGTGGGCTATGGAAGGAAAGGTCCTTATGGAACGAACATTAAAGTTAGCTCGTACACTACGAACGGCATTGAATGAGGTTCCAGGTATTGTATGTCCTGGGCATGAGGATATAGATGGGGCTTTCAGTTTTGATGAAACAAAGATTATTATCGATGCTAAGCATCTGGGACTGACTGCACAAGATTTAGAACAAGAGCTGCGGGTGCGCCATATTGAAGTGGAATTGATGAAAGCGTATCATGTATTGTTGTTGGTTACGATAGGCGATACAGAAACAAGCATACAGCACGTCATAGAGGCAGTACAGGATATATCAGATGCATATAAGCATAACTTAGAAGAGGCTACAAAAGATTTCAGCGGAGATCATCAAGATGGCGATGCACTTGCATATGGCCAAAGTAATGATAAAAGCATCAGTGCAATGGATAATACACAGGATGCTAGTGATCTGCATGCAAGCATCATGGAAACATTACCAACACCAGTTGTGGTGCTATCACCGCGACAAGCATTTTATACTGATATGGAAGAAATTCCATTAGTACAAGCGCGCGGACGGATCAGTGGAGAAACGATTACCTATTACCCGCCAGGCATACCGTGCTTGGGTGTAGGAGAGGAAATTACGGAAGAAGTGTTGGCCTATATAGAGCAGAAACGGCGTGATGGATATGTGCCGAATGGTGCTAGGGACCGTAATCTAGATACAATCATTGTTTGTAAATAAGGAGATATATATGGGACAGTTAATCATTATTGAAGGTGGCGACGGTAGTGGCAAGGCCACGCAGACCGCCAAATTATTAGAACGATTACAAGCCGAAGGATATAAAGCTCGTTCAGTGAGCTTCCCTAATTACGATAGTCCAGCTGCAGAGCCGATTAAAATGTATTTGCGTGGCGACTTTGGAAAAGAAGCAAGTTCTGTGAATGCCTATGTGGCGAGCACACTCTATGCGATAGACCGATTTGCATCGTATCGCCAAGACTGGCAACGGTTTTACGAAGATGGTGGTATCATTATTGCGGATCGGTATACTACTTCTAATATGGTGCATCAAATGATAAAGTACACAGATTTAGAAGAACGTAAAACATTTTTGCAGTGGCTTGATCAATTGGAATATGACCTATATGGACTTCCTCGCCCTGATGCGGTCATTTTATTGGATATGCCCTTATCGTTGTCGGAGGATTTATTAGCAGAACGAACAGGTAAAACAGGGGGCAATACTGGGGATATTCATGAACAGGACCGTTCACATTTGATTGCTGTGCATGATGCTTACGATATGTTAGTGAGCACTTATGATTGGCATCGTGTGCACTGTGAAAATGAAAATGATCAGTTACGCACTATTGATGACATTCATGAGGAAGTCTATAGGATTGTAAAACAGTATATTGATGGTAATCATGAATAGATTAGAATCATAGTGGATATAGAGTAAGAGGCTAGACACGGCGTAGGCTTGCAAAATGTTGCACAGCCTATGCCGTGTTTGTTCTTTTAGCCGTGTAATTATTGCCATAACATGCTATAATAAAGGGTAGTCTAATGAGGTAAAGGAGGAAGTATGTCTTTTTTTGATGCAGTGCTTGGTCAACACCAAGTGAAAGAACAAATCTCTACATTAATTCAAGACTCTGCTTTGCCACATAGTTTACTGCTATATGGAGAATCGGGATTGGAATCTGTGTCCATGGCAATTGCCATTGGATCTACTTTAGTGGGTCGTCAGATTTTTTCGCCTGATGAGGGGCGGACGTATCTCTCACACATAGAGCAACGACGTATTGAGTCTGGGGAAAGTGAAAGTACAGTCAAGGATAAAGGATTACCTGTCTATATAGATCAAGGTGATGCTTTTTGGATTCGTCCAATGAAAACTCAACTCAGTGTCGAACAATGGTATACCATACTAGACACATATATTAATGTATCTAGTGATACGCCACGGGTGGTGATTGTGGAAGGTTTTCAGACAGCGAATGCAGTGCTTGCCAATGCTATGTTGAAAACGATTGAAGAACCGCCACGAAACATGTCTTTTATCATTGTTACAACTAATATAGATACAGTACTACCAACGATTGTGTCTCGGTGTATGCTTGTGAGTATACAACCTGTGCCAGAAACAGAATTGGTGAAAGCTCTCACTGAGGAAGGATACACAGGTGATATCCATAGGGCCGTACGATTGGCTCGAGGAAATCCTACCTTAGCACGACAGTGGGCTGAGACGGGGACGATTGAAAGTTTAGAAAAGGCTATGAATATACTAGAACAGTTAGTAGAACGAAGTCATTTTTTTACGACGATCAGCCTATCTTTAGAGGAACTTTCAAAAGATGTAGTCATAGATATATTGCGTTGGTTACGTATATTAGCAAGAGATATGTTGGCATTGCGATATGGTGTACCTCTTGAAAAAATGATTTTGAGTGATTATCGATTTTCTATGCAAGCTATTCTAGAGCGATGGTCATCAAAAGCATTACAACGGGTGATTCCTGTTACATTAGAAGCAGAACAGGCATTGCGACTTAATGTGCGCACAGGCCTTGTCATAGATGGAGTTATATTAGCCTTGCGTGAGGCTGTGAAGGAGGATATATAGTGGTTACAATAGTAGGAGTACGCTTTAAAAAAGCTGGAAAAATCTACTACTTTAGCCCAGGGTTTGTAACCCTAACGACAGGAGATGGTGTGATAGTAGAAACCTCTCGTGGGTTGGAATTTGGGGAAGTCGTAATTGGGCCACGGAAGGTATCGAAAGATAGCGTGGTGCAACCGCTGAAAGAAGTGACGCGTAAAGCCACGCCAAAAGATTTTAAACAAATAGAGAAAAATAGAGAGCGAGAAGAAAAAGCTTTTGAGATTGGACTAGAAAAAATCGCTTATCGTGGATTGCCTATGAAATTAATCAATGTGGAATACACATTTGATATGAATAAAATTGTATTTTTCTTTACTGCAGAAGGTCGAATTGACTTCCGAGAATTAGTAAAAGATTTGGCCAATGTATTCCGTACGCGCATTGAATTGCGACAGGTTGGTGTGCGCGATGAAGCAAAAGTATTAAATGGAATTGGTGCTTGTGGACGTCCATTATGTTGTGCTAACTTCTTAGGCGATTTTGCGTCTGTATCTATTCGTATGGCGAAAGATCAAAATTTGAGCTTAAATCCAACAAAAATTTCTGGTATTTGTGGTCGCTTGATGTGTTGTTTGAACTATGAAAATGACTCCTACCTAAAAGGGGGAGACTTGTATTCACAAAAAGTAAAACAACCAGCTTCGGTAGCAGAGCCACCTGGTATTGGTAAAGAAGTAGTTACCGATGAAGGGTTAGGAAAAGTCTTAAAAATCAATACTATGAAAAAGACAGTAAAAGTACAATTAGAAGCGGGACGAACTATCGACTTACATTGGTCGGAAGTGGCATTGCCGGATGAAGAGTAATATTACAATCACAGAATTATTACTAAGTGGGTTTCAGTTGTTTCAAGACGAAAAAGAGTTTAAGTTTTCTATTGATGCTATTTTACTCGCTCATTTTGGAGAGGCAAAATCCAATAAGAACTATTTAGAATTAGGTACAGGCACAGGAGTGATTCCTCATGTATTGTACCATCGTGGAGCTCGTCATGTGGTGGGGGTAGATTGTAATTCCTCTGTGATTGAGTTAGCCCAGAAAAGTGTTATTCATAATGATATTGCAGATGCTGTATCTATGGTGGACCTAGATTACATGACCGATGCTGGCAAACCGTATTATGGTCAGTTTGATGGTATCTACATGAATCCGCCCTATTTTGAATCGAATAGTGGACTTATATCACAAGAAGAAAGTATAGCATTAGCCTTACATGAACAACAACACTCTATGAAAGATAGATTGTTACAAGCTCAACGGTATTTAAAATTTGGCGGCATACTGTGGATGATTTATACAACCCCACGGTTAGAATCCTTACTGAGTGCTATAGAACAGACTCAATTTAGGGTAAAACGAATGCGCTTTGTTCATGGTAACCAAGATAAAGTGAGCAAGTTAGTATTATTAGAATTAAAATATGGTGGAAAACTAGGTATGATGGTGGAACCACCTTTATATATTTACGAAGTGGATGGTTCCTATTCAGATGAGGTACAAGCATATTATGAGTAGTCATAAAGGGACATTATTTTTAATTCCCACACCCATTGGGAACTTAGAAGATATGACCTATCGGGCTGTGCGTACATTACAAGAAGTAGATGTGGTAGCAGCGGAAGATACGCGTCATACAGGGGTATTATTACAACATTTTAATATTGTAAAGCCTATGATATCCTATCACGAGCATAATAAGGTGGACAAAGGTATAGAACTGATTGGACGCCTATTAGAAGGTCAATCAGTAGGGCTTGTGAGTGATGCGGGGATGCCTGCCATTTCTGACCCTGGTGAAGATTTGGTGAAAGAAGCCATCGATGTGGGTATACCGATTGTTCCTTTACCAGGTGCGAATGCAGGTTTAACGGCGCTTATCGCATCGGGTCAAAACACAAAGGAATTTCATTTCATAGGTTTTCTGCCGAAACGAAAGCAGAATGTAAAAGAGGTGTTATCACGGATTGCTACCTATGAAGGAACCCTGATTTTCTATGAAGCTCCTCATCGCATAGAAGAAACTATCCAAAAATTACATGAAGGGTTGGGGAATCGCCCTATCACAGTAGGTCGTGAACTGACGAAAAAGTTTGAAACTTTCACACGAACCACCTTGCTAGCGTTACGAAATGACTTCAGTCAAATCGTAGAAAAAGGGGAATTTGTTCTCTTGGTGGGTGGCAGTGAAACGATGACAGAAGAATCAATGGTAGAAGAAGTTGTACTTTCACCATTGGAAGCAGCCTTAGCTTTAATCAAGGAGGGAGTGCCTAAAAAAGAGGCAGCCCGTCAAATTGCAAAAGAACGTGGCCTTTCACGGCGCGATGTATATAATGAAATTGAATTGTATAGTAAGGAGAGAACAGATGACTAAGAAACCGTATTATATTACGACACCAATTTATTATCCAAGTGCGAAATTACATATTGGGCATACATACTGTACGTCCATTGCTGATACAATCGCTCGTTTTAAACGTAGAGCTGGCTATGATGTGCGATTTTTAACAGGATCTGATGAACATGGCCAAAAAATCCAACGTATGGCAGAATCGATGGGTATTGCTCCTTTAGAATATACGACACAAATCGTAGATGGCTTTAAGCATTTATGGGAAAAATTGAACATCTCTCATGATGATTTCATTAGAACTACCGATGAAAGACATATTAAATATTGCCAACATTTATTCCAAAAGGCATTCGACAATGGAGATATTTACAAATCTTCCTACGAAGGTTTGTATTGTGTACCATGTGAAACATTTTGGCCAGAATCTAAATTAGGCCCTGAAAAAACATGTCCTGATTGCGGTCGTCCCTTAGAAGTGGTACAAGAAGAGAGTTATTTCTTCCGCATGAATAAATACGCTGATCAATGGTTCAAATTTATTGAAGAAAATCCTGATTTTATTCAACCAGAATCTCGTCGTAATGAGATGATTCAATTCGTCAAACAAGGATTGGAAGATTTGGCAGTGTCTCGTACTAGCTTTAACTGGGGTATTCCGGTACCATTTGATGAAAAACATGTTATGTATGTATGGTTTGATGCGTTGATTAACTATATTTCTGCATTAAACCCGTTAGATGAAAACAGCGATTTATTTGAAACGTACTGGCCTGCAGATTTACACTTAGTAGGTAAAGAAATTGTGCGTTTCCATACGATCATTTGGCCTATCATGCTCATGAGCCTTGGCTTGCCATTGCCGAAAAAAGTATATGGTCACGGCTGGCTTGTGGTAGATGGCACAAAAATGAGTAAATCTTTGGGCAATGTGATCGACCCAATTCCGTTGATTGACACTTACGGTTCTGATGCATTGCGCTATTTCTTGGTGAATGAAGTACATTTAGGCAATGATGGTAATTTCAGTTTGCCTAATTTCATTACAAAAATCAATGCAGACTTGTCCAATGACCTAGGCAACTTGTTGAATCGTACCGTAGCGATGATTGAAAAATATCATGGTGGTATCATTACAAAACACGCGTCAACAGAAGATGTGGATAAGGATTTAATTGCCTTAGCTGAGCAAACTGTGAAAGACTATGAACAATTGATGGAAGATATGCAGTATAACAAAGCTTTCAAAGCTGTGTGGGCTTTCATTGGTCGTACGAACAAATACATTGATGAAACTATGCCTTGGGTATTGGCAAAAGGTGCTAATGAAGGCGATGCAGAGCGCTTAGAAGCTGTTATGTATCATTTGGCAGAATCCTTGCGTATCATCGCTGTTCTAGTAGATCCAGTGATTCCAACAGGAGCTCCTAAAATATGGGAACAACTTGGTTTACAAGGGTTTGCACAAGCTATGCTAGATGATGTACGCACATTTGGGGCTATTCCAACTGGTACCAAAGTGGTGAAAGGGGATCCAATCTACCCACGTTTTGAAATTCCTGAAATGGTAGAAGTGGCTCCAGAAGCTGCAGAAGAATCTACTGAGGAAGCGGTAGATACTAGCAATATTCCACCGATTAAAGAGGCTATCGAATACGATGATTTTGCAAAATTAGATTTACGGGTAGCCAAAGTATTGACTTGTGAAGCGGTGAAGAAATCTAAAAAATTATTGTTGTTTACCTTAGATTTAGGCATTGAAACACGCACGGTAGTAAGTGGAATCTCTCAATTCTATAAACCAGAAGACTTAATTGGCAAAAAAGTGATTTATTTGGCGAACTTAGCGCCGAAAAAAATCATGGGCCATATGTCAGAGGGGATGATTTTATCGGCCTCTAATGAAGATGATCAATTAGAAGTAACCAATATTGAATCCTTAACTCCAGGAAGTGTGGTGAGATAATGCGATTGTTTGATACACATGCGCATATCAATGATGAACGATTTGATAATGATCGGGAACAGATGATTCAAGACTGTTTTGACCAAGGTGTAGAGTATATTATGTGCCCTGCAGTCGATCGTAAAACAGCGGAGTCTGCCATTGCGTTGGCTGAACAGTATGATCGTGTCTATGCAGCAGTAGGTGTGCATCCACATGAATCTAAAGATGCTACCGAAGAAGATTATGAATGGTTCAAACAAATGGCTTCCCATCCAAAGGTAAAAGCCATTGGTGAAATCGGTTTAGATTATTACTATGATTTTTCCGATAGAGATGTGCAGGCCGAGTCCTTCAAACGCCAATTAGCCATCGCAAGAGAAGTGGATTTACCGATTATTATTCATGATCGTGATGCACATGGTGCCATTCGAGATATGCTGTTGGAACATGGTAAAGGTAATTATGGTGTCTTCCATTGTTTCTCAACCAGTTTAGAAATGGCAAAAGAATTTATTAAAATGGGTTATTATATTTCTTTTGCAGGACCTGTAGTATTCCCTAAATCTACGAATCTAAAAGAAGTAGCGAAACACATTCCATTGGACCGTCTGCTCATCGAAACAGATTCGCCCTATTTGACGCCACCTCCATTCAGAGGTCGTCGTAACGACCCATCTAAAACACAATTTGTAGCTCAAGAAATTGCACAGTTGCGTGGTATGGATGTGGAAGAACTAGCTGCGATTGCCCTAGAAAATGGTAAGCGCTGTTTTGGTATTGAGTAATATAGAATTAGAAAGGCACTTTCACAGTAGCATATACGGAAAGTGCCTTTCTGTGCACACAGGAGACCTATGAAACGAGTAGCATTAATAGATTTAGGATCAAACTCAGTACGGTTTGTTATTTCAGAAATTACAGAGTCTGGCAGCTATCGCTTGGTATATCAACAGAAAGAATCCATTCGACTCAGCGAAGGGATGTGGACCAACCAAATGCTGACAAAGTCGGCTATGGATAGGGCTATCAAAACGATGAAGGCCCTAGCGCATATGGCGAAAGCTATGGAAGTGACAGAAGTGTATGGCATTGCTACAGCGGCTGTACGATTAGCTAACAATGGAGATGAATTTATTCATCGTGTTTATACAGAAACTGGCATTTCTTTACGAGCCATTAATGGGGAAGAAGAGGCCTATTTAGGGTATTTAGGAGTGGTGAATACCATAGGATTAGATGACTTTATTGTCTTTGATCTTGGGGGTGCCAGTATAGAAATTAGTTTAATTCAAAACCGAGAATTAAAAAAGTCTGTTAGCTTACCTATGGGGGCCTTAGTGATGACGGGGCAATTCCAATCAGGTCAGGAATTTACACCCGAAGAGTATCATTCCATGATATCGCATATACAACATGTATTGCATCGTGAAAGCTGGCTGAGAAATGCAAAGTTACCTCTTATAGGTATTGGCGGAACAGCTCGTAATATTGCTAAAATGGACCAACGAGAAAAAAATTATCCCATCCCTCGATTGCACAATTACAAAGTCAAGAAAGCTTCTATTGAAGAGTTGTTCACTAAGATTAAAGAGACGCCTCGAGGTGAGCGGAAAAAGATTTCTGGTCTATCCTCAGAACGAGCAGATATCATTGTGGCAGGAATGGCGATTATTGTAGAACTAATGGAATTTACGAAAGCCTCTGCTATGATTGTGAGTGGGTGTGGATTGCGGGAAGGATTATTCTTTCAGTACTATGGTCAACATTATTTGAAAAATCAAGGTATGATAGATGATATTGTCACCCATTCCACATTAAATATATTACGTGCATTTACACCTCATGATGTGGAACATGCGCAATATATTTCTGGCCTAGCAGATATTCTTCGGAAACAGTGGAAATCAATCATGCCAAAGGGGGACCGCTTAAAAATAGTATTGAAAGTGGCAGCTTTATTACATGACTTAGGGAAGCAAATCAATTATTATAGTCATGCAAGGCATAGTGCGTATATGATTATTAATAGTAATATTTATGGACTATCGCATCGAGAACAGTTAATCAGTGCGTTTGTGGCAGCCTTTTCTCATGGTGTTAATAGCAAATTTTTAAAACAGTCACCGTACCTTTCTATATTGAAAGATGGGGACAGAGATATCATCAATAAATTATCGTTTCCCTTAGCCTTAGCGGAAGCTTTTGATGAAAGCCATGAACGGACGATTCGGTCTATACAAAGTCATATTGGAGAGAAACGCATTGATGTATATGTAGAAGTACAAGCGCTAAGCCATGTTTCCATGATGGACTTAGCCATTGAAAAGTTAAAGAAACAATGTAAGAAAGAGTTTAGAAGAGAATTAGTGGTACATTGGAAATTGGGTTAGGAGTGATACTATGAAAGACTTTCATAATCCGAAGTATTATTTTAATCGCGAATTATCATGGCTTAAGTTCAACCAACGTGTATTACAAGAAGCAATCGACAGAAGTAATCCACTGTTGGAAAAGTTACGATTCTTAACAATAGGAAGCTCTAATTTAGATGAATTTTTTATGATTCGAGTATCTGGATTGCGACATCAAGAGCAGAGTGGTGTCGTTAAATATGATGCGGCTCATATGGATGCAAAAGCACAGTTAAAGGCAATCAGTGAAGCCACGAAAAAGCTAGTATCATTGCAGTATACGTATTTTCATGACATTTTAAAACGATTACAAAAAGAAGGCTTACATTTTGTCAAAGTGAAAGACTTGAAAGAAAGTGAATTACGTTGGTTATATCAATATTTTCGTAGTCATATCTTTCCTGTCGTAACCCCTTTGGCAGTAGATGCAAGCCATCCATTTCCATTTTTAGTGAATAAAACACTGAATTCTGTAGTAAAAATTCACCCTATCCATGATGTGAAACAAGAAAAGATGGCAATCTTACCGATTCCATCTGTGCTAAATCGGATCATTGAAGTCCCTAATGATGTACACCGTCATTTTGTAATGCTCGAAGATGTAATTAATTATTATTGCGAAGATTTCTTTGTAGGTCATCATATTGACTCATTTACCACATTCCGAGTGACTCGTGATGCAGATTTAGATATAGAAGAAGAAGCAACAGACTTATTGCGAGAAATTGAAAAATCACTTCGTCGTCGACGTAGAGGAGAAGTGGTCCGTGTAGAAGTATGTCAAAACTACAGTCCAGAATTATTGGAGTTTATTTTACAAGGCTTACAGGCAAAAAAAGAAGCGGTATATATTGCAGAAGGTATATTAGATGTGTCCTCTTTTAGTGATTTTTGTAATCTATCTGGGTATGACCACTTACGATATATACCATTTGAGCCGAAAGAATTTGACTGTGTCAATGAGAAAGATACTGGCAGTATCTTCGACTATATTCGTGAGAAAGATAGATTGCTGCATCATCCATTTGAGTCTTTCTCTATTGTGGAAGAGTTTATTGCTCGAGCAGCAGTAGATCCCAATGTATTAGCGATTAAACAAACATTGTATCGTGTTAGTGGTGATTCCCCTATTGTTGCTTCCTTGGTAAAAGCCGCAGAATTAGGTAAGCAAGTGACAGTATTGATGGAAGTAAAAGCACGCTTTGATGAAGAGAATAATATTCTCATGGCACGACGGTTAGAAAAAGCTGGCTGTCATGTAATTTATGGATTGCGTGGGTTAAAAACACATTCTAAGATTACTATGGTCGTTCGAAAAGAAGGGGAAGTCCTTAGAAGATATATGCATTTTGCGACCGGTAATTACAATGGCAAGACGGCACGATTCTATACCGATTGTGGGTTGTTGACTTGTAGAGACTCTTATGCCGATGATAGCTCTCTATTCTTTAATACTATATCTGGCTATGCAGAAGCACAAGAATGGCAACGATTGATTGTAGCGCCCTTGACCTTACGCACTGCTTTGATGAATCTGATAGATGGGGAGATTCAAGCAGTAGCAGCGGGTAAAGAGGGGCATATTGTAGCGAAGATGAACTCTTTATTAGATAAAGATATTATTGCCAAACTCTATGAAGCCTCTTGTAAAGGAGTTAAAATCGACCTTATAGTACGTGGCATCTGCACACTCCGTCCTGGAATTGAAGGAATTAGCGATCATATTACAGTGAGATCTATTGTAGGACGATTCTTGGAACATCATCGGATTCTATACTTTAAAAATCATAGTGAAAGTCCATACTATATTTCTAGTGCTGATTGGATGCCTAGGAACTTGAATGATCGTGTAGAACTGATGGTTCCTGTAGAGGATAAGGAGTTGCAAGAAACGTTGAAGCATATTCTCCAATTGTACTTAGAGGACAATCAAAAAGCCCATAGTATGCGTGCGGATGGGTCGTACAGAAAAGTGATAGAAAAGGAACATAAAGTCTCGGCACAGACGTTCTTTATGAAACAATGTAAAAATGATAAGGAAGTCTCTATAGAAAAAATGAATACATGGGAACCTATTTTTGAACTATAAATCTTCTTATCTAGTTGATAGATAGTTGATGTATCGTTGTAAATGAGAGAACTTGCTATAAAGTGTGTATTAAAAGGGGAACATAATGAATCAGGTTGAATCCATAGTATTTGATTTAGATAATACATTATATGATTTTAAATATTTCTGGGAAAATGCCCACTATACATTGTATAAAGAATTACATATAAGAGACATTGATTACCATACATTTATGAAGGAGTATCGATGTCAAGATCAATTATTGTGGGCTGATATGTTAGCAGGAAAAATAGATTTAAGAGAACTGAGAATAAACAGAGCATATAGAACGTTTCATAAGTTGGGTATTGATAAATCTATAAAGTTTTGTGAAGAGTTTTATCAAAAAATGTTTGATATTTTAATTAATGAACTATCTAGTGATTTTATAATAGAGAATATATTGTCTAATTTGAGAGAGAATTATAAGCTGTATCTACTTACCAATGGTTTACAAAAAGAACAAGAACTGAAAATTCAAAAACTAGGACTACACACATATTTTGATAATATAGTAATTTCTGAGTGTATAGGCTATGAGAAGCCAAACCTACATGCTTTTTTATATTTAGTAGATACTTTTAAGATACAACCATGTAAAAGTATTATGATTGGTGATTCCTATACAAATGATATTGCGCCAGCCATCCAACTGAACTTTAATACACTTCATATGGACTATAAAAAAATAAGTGCCTTAGATTATAATTTTAATGAAGATATATTAGATGTATTTAATGAAAAAATAGTATGGGCATAAGGGTTTACATATAATATATGGTCTAGCAAGGATCTATTTACAACTCTTCTTTAGGACATACGATTAGTTTTTATGTATGGTATAATAAACACTATGTTGTGAAGGAGTTTGAGCGTATGTTAAAACAAGTATTAGTGGTAGAAGGTAATTCGGATATTCAACGGGTGCAACAAGCTTTAGAGGTGGAGTGTATTGCCACGGAAGGGTTTAATTTACGCAAGCCAGTGTTAAGCCGTATTAAAGATGCATATGAAAAACGGGGAATTATTATTTTGACAGATCCTGACTATGCAGGTGAACGCATTCGCTTATTTGAAGTTCTACGAAAATCTGATGACTTAAGATGGGCCTATGCATTAAAGCATTACTTTGAGCACTTATTTACTGCAAAGGGTCGAACAGCTATTGAAGATACATTATCTAACTTTTTGGCTCTTGTGAAAGTAGCGAATCTTAACGAATTTAACAACCTGTTACGATCGTTTACAAGTTGGCATGACGAAGTAGTTAATGCTTTCCTATTACCATACTCTAATGGTTTTACAGAGGGTTGTAACAACAAAACTAAAGTATTGAAACACAATAGCTATGGTGTTCGTCATTTTGGTCGTTTTAGAGCTAGATTACTGATGATCTTGCCTAGTATCTACAACAAGCCTGATACACCTGTATCTGTTGCTGCATAGGCTATTAACTATATTATATGATAGTAGACTCCCCACAAAAAAGAAACATAAGTGGGGTTACTTTGTGGTACCTAAAATTAGTTATATCCATTGTATCTCACTTATGTTTCTTTGTATTTCCTTATATTTATATTTTTATACAGTTCTTATGTGAAAGAAACTGAACAGATTAATTGCTGTCCCCAAAAATTGACATAGAGCCGTTATAAATAGTACTATCCCATAGAGATATAGCTACAAATAACACAATTCGTGTATTTTGCGGCTATTTTTTACAAAATAGGAAAAGACATGCTATGAGTTTTAAGAAACACCTATTCCTAAAATGCGTATCATATCAATTATGCATTATCAAAAAGATGTAAGAAATAGAGAGTGACATACTAATCTATGACAGAAAAATAGATACACTTAATATACCTGTGGATATAGTTATACACAGGGGATGAGCTGTGTATAAATAAATCAATCTAGGAACTATTATAGAAGTGTATATACTAGTAAGATATGTAATTGATAATACTTGAGTATAATTTATAAAGTCATAATTTAAGTGAAGATGTACTCATACAGAAGACAAAATTAATATATGAATGTAAAGATAAAAATAGAGAAATATTAAAGAATGGCTTTGTTAAGCTGTTCTTAGCTGCTGGTTTGACTTAAAATATCCGCCTATGGTAGAATGCCACCCATGGAGGTAATCAATGATAGAGACTTTGATACAGAATAAGAAAATCAAGTTTTTTATAGCAGGTGCTTTGCTTTTAGTGGTATTCACAGTTACTGGATATATGTGGAGTTCAATGGGATGGGAACTTGAACAAATAGAAACACGGCAAGCAAAAATACCTGTCACAGTACAATATGAACAGGTAGATACATTACCAGAAGGAACCCAAGAATTAGTGCAAACGGGTTCAGAAGGCGTAGAAGAGGTGAATGAAGAAGTTACCTATGAAAAGGGAAAACCTGCACATGTACATGAAATAGGACGAACTATTATTACCCCTATGAAACCTACAATTATCCGTACAGGTGTGAGTAGTATGGAAATGGCTAAATCTCATGGGCAGGTCAAGCAAGTGCTAACAATGGAAGCAACTGCATATCTTCCGACTGATGGTGGGGGAGATGGTATTACAGCTTCTGGTATACAGGCAAAACACGGTGTAGTGGCTGTAGATCCTAATGTGATTCCATTGGGAACAAAGTTATACATTCCTGGATATGGAGAGGCTTTAGCTGCTGATACAGGTGGTGATATTGTAGGGTCGCGAATCGATGTTGTCATGGAAGATTACGGAGAAGCTATGCAATTTGGAAGACGTACCGTAGAGGTGTATGTTCTTTAGGTCTTTACTTGTTCCACTATGTAATCTATGGTAGTTTATATAGTGCCCAAAGATGGTGAAGCCCGTAACACACTCCTTCTCAAACTGATCCTACGGTAGGTTTGTTCAGGAGTATGTTACGGGCTTTAGTTTTTACTTCTAAAAAAATCGCCATAAGGCTACTACTTGTAACGGCATTCCTCAGGATGGTATTATTTGCTTGTTGTGAACAGCAATGTGGTGTATTATGCGTATATATCCTATGTATGGTATAATAATAAAATACGAAGGTGTGAAGGAGCTTGGTCTTATGTTAAAACAGGTCTTGGTGGTAGAAGGTAAATCAGATATTCAACGGGTGCAACAAGCTTTAGAGGTGGAGTGTATTGCCACGGAGGGGTTTAATTTGCGCAAGCCTGTGTTAAGCCGCATTAAAGATGCGTATGAAAAACTAGGGATTATTATTTTGACAGATCCTGACTATGCAGGTGAACGGATTCGTCGGTTTTTAACGAAGCGCTTTCCACTGGCTCAGCATGCATTTGTGCCACGAGAGGAAGCGTATGCC
This sequence comes from Veillonella sp. CHU110, assembly GCF_003992255.1. NCBI lineage: Bacteria > Bacillati > Bacillota > Negativicutes > Veillonellales > Veillonellaceae > Veillonella > Veillonella sp. CHU110. The sequence goes on from NZ_RQVA01000003.1 coordinate 89,987, forward strand.
AATGATGATATAGGAATTGAACAAGCTAGCCCTGAGTCTATACGTAAGGCATTAGAGGTACTGCATATTGAATCTATGGAATCATCAGAGTTATTTACGATGCAAGATTTGGTCCAATATGATTTAAGTGGAGGTTCGAGTAGTGCTGCTATGAGGGCTCGTATAGGTGCTAAACTTGGCATAGGTTATGGAAATGGGAAGCAATTTTTATATCGGTTAAATCATTATGGCATTAGTAGAGCGGCTTTCTTTGCAGCTCTTTCAGAAGACGAAAACAAATAGTAGGAGAATTCATGATAGAATCAGTCATTGCAAGTCCAGAGGTTGTGCATTATATATGCAAACGATTTGGCATTCAAATGAGTAAAAAATTAGGGCAGAACTTCTTGATTAAGCGCACCGTGGTCGACAAAATCGTACAGGCTGCAGAACTTGACGCAGGGGATGCTGTCTTAGAGGTAGGACCGGGGATTGGAACCTTGACGCAAGGTTTGGCACAAAGTGGGGCTAATGTTACCTCTGTAGAGCTAGATAGACGTTTGTTAGAGGTGTTAGACACAACTCTAGAGGCATACGATAATGTGCGCATTATTCATGGGGACGTATTGAAAGTTAATATTCCTGAATTGATGGACCATAAGCCATTCAAAGTAGTAGCGAATTTACCATACTATATTACAACGCCAATCATTATGTCCTTGCTAGAGTCTAAATTGCCTATCGAACGATTAGTTGTGATGGTGCAAAAAGAAGTAGCAGAGCGCATGATTGCCAAACCAGGTACAAAAATGTATGGCGCCTTATCGGTGGCTGTACAATATTATACAGATCCATATATTGTCATGGATGTACCACCGAAGGCATTTTTGCCGGCTCCTGAGGTAACAAGTGCAGTCATTTGCTGTCCATTGCGTAACGAGCCACCTGTGAAAGTCCATAGTGAAGCTTACTTCTTCCGTGCTGTGAAAGCTGGCTTTGCACAACGTCGAAAAACGTTTAGCAATACGATGAAGACGACTGGTCTCAGTAAGGAGAAAATTGAAGCCATTTTAGCAAAAGCGAGTATTGATGGATCTCGTCGTGGAGAGACATTTACATTAGACGAATTTGCTCTCATTGGCAATGCGTGGTATGAACTGGACCAAGAAGATAAATAAATACATATGAAAAAGGATTCTGCAACATCTGTTGTAGAATCCTTTTTCGTTTAGGGTAGTTTATATGCACGAGTTGATTAAATCAATTTTGCCATAAATGTAATTAAGAATGCATTAGTAAAGTCGATAAGGAACGCCCCTACTAAGGATACGACTAACCATGCTTTTGGAGATGGTCCGTATTTAGAAGCTAAGGATAACATGTTTACCAACGCATTTGGTGTAGCACCTAGACCGAAACCAATAGCACCAGCACCTAACATAACAGAATCGTAGTTGCGTTTGAACAGCCAGTAGATTAAATATGCAAAGATAGTAATCAACACCATTTGTGCAGCTAAGATAGCCATTAATGGTAAGGCTAGATCTACTAATTGTGCTAATTTTAAACTATTAATAGCCATAGTAACGAAGATACTCAAAGATACATTTGATACCGCATCAAGAGCAGCACTATTAATAGTAATATGACCAGTAAAGTCAGCATAGTTACGAATGCAAGCACCAACAATCATAGCACCAATATAGGCTGGTAATGGGCCAAATACAGAAGATAGAGCTGCGCTCACTAATGTGCCAAGACCTAGAGAAATACCTACGAAAGCGATGACATGCATTAAGGATTGTAAGTCAAATAATTTACTTTCAGAGTCAGATTCGTTAATATCGATACCATCAGCTTCTAATAATTCAGGATGATCTACAGGAGTAGGGACATTGTGCATTTTGATGATGCGGTCGCCTACAGGAGCACCTAGCAATGTACCGGCCACCATACCAAATGTAGCGGCAGCAATCGCAGCAGAAGCTACACCAGGGACACCAGTGAGTTCTTCAAAGTGAGGACCGAACGCGCCTGCTGTGCCAAGTCCACCCATCATGGAAACAGAACCTGCCATGATGCCGAAGATCGGTTCAATACCCATAGCTTTGGCAATCATGATACCGGCACCATTTTGGAAGACAATCCAAATGGTACACACAATCCAGAAGAAGATAATGGCAACGCCACCTTTTTTTAAGACGTTAAGACTTGCCATAAGGCCGATAGTAGTAAAGAAAGCTAACATCAAGAATGATTGCAAGGCACCATCGAAGACAATATTAACAACTTTATAATAGGATAAAAAGGCACATAAGAATGCAAATGGTAAACCACCTACAGCAGGTGCAGGCATGCTGACACGTTGTAAGAAGGTGGAATGTTTTTTTATAAATTCACCTAAATACAATGTGACAATAGCTAAGGCTACCGTTTGAATCATAGACAGTTTCAATGTCCAGATTCCATTGACTAAACTCAAGTCTATTAGACCTTTCATAGTATAACCCCCTTTGGTATAAGAATCTTGTTAGAATAAACTTATAGTCCTATCATAGCATGAAAATGAGGCACTCGTCATATGTTATTTTTCAGGTTTATAGCCATTAATGTAGTGATAACATAAGGTGTCCCATAATAGGGTATCAATAAAATTGCGCACAACTCAACTAATAATTCTATAGAATGTAGAAAAATAAAGCATTTATAGTTATGAGGAAGCAGTGCATGATGTATACACAGATATAGATAAATTACAATTTGTAATAAATAAAATGCAAAATAGATATAATTGGGGATTGTTTATATATGTATTGAAATAGAAAATAGATACTATATTGTCTATCTATATCATGGTATCGTATTGATATAGATGTACAGGATGAGTAACAATTTGCATGCAGAATACTATTTGTGTCATAGTAATAAAGATATCTTGAACAATTTATGAAAAAAACACTGATAAATTAGACGAACTGTGGTACTATAGTACGTGTACTTTTTTGAAGAGTATTGGAAAGATCCATGTGGATATAAAGTTATAAACGTACTAGTATGCGAGGTTACTGTGAAAAAAACACTAATAATTATATTAGGTAGTATGATATGTATTGGATTGTATCTAGGTATACAATACCAGCGTTCTTTGAATTATAAGGCGACAGGAGTACCTGTGTTAAATTATCATCGGGTTGATTCAGATATCAGACATTCTTTGGTAGTCCCTCCGGAAGAATTTAAAAAGCAAATGCAATATCTTCATGATGAGGGATACCATACGATTACATTAGATGATTTATATGAGTATGTAACGAATGGTAAAGCGCTGCCAGATAAACCTGTATTGATTACCTTTGATGATGGATACATAGATAATTACAATGAGGCCTTTCCCATTTTAAAAGAATATAATTTTAAGGCTACTTTGTTTATGATTACTAGTTCTATTGGCGAGAATAGATTTATGAATCTACCTCAATTGAAAGAAATGCAAGCCAATGGCATTGATATTCAAAGCCATACGGTAAATCATAAAGACTTGCGGGATATGTCATTAGATAATGCAAGAGATGAACTAATTAGCTCTAAAGCGATTTTAGAGGATCGTATTGGTCATCAAGTTCGCTATATAGCGTACCCAGGAGGCTTTGCGAATAAGGATATTGATAGAATCGCACAAGAAAGTGGATACAGAATGGCCTTTACAGTACAGGCTGGAAATGTAGAGCCAGGGCAAGATCTCTATAAATTGCCACGAGAAGCAGTATTTTTCAATGATACACCATTTGAAAATTTCTGGATTCGCCTCCATTATCCATGGGAAAATGCATTCTTGTGGAAGATTCATGATACATTGTTAGAGTGGAACATGAAGGGATTGGCGGATTTGTTGCCATTATTTTAACAATAAGTGTTCATTACTTATATATCGGTATATTAAAAACCTAGATGATGAGGACCATCATCTAGGTTTTTTATTATGTATGCAATTACGCTTCAATATTCGGCGTGTGCAAGAATGTTATATCTGGATTACGTTCTACCACCCAACCCATTTGCCATTCGTTAGAAATTAATACAACCAAGCGGCCACGATTATCCTTTACAATCATAGCATTATCCATACCTTTAAGACTGTTAACATCAACCTCGCCATCGATCCAGCGAGCTACACCATATGGTAGGGAATTATTGACTAAATCGACACCATATTCGTGTTTGAGACGATATTGTAGTACTTCAAATTGAAGCATACCAACAGCACCCACCACAAAGGAGTCCATAGAGTATAGTGGTTCAAAGATTTGTACAGCACCTTCTTGTGCTAATTGCGTCATTCCTTTTAGGAACTGTTTACGCTTCATAGAATCTTTTGGTGTAACACGGGCAAAAAACTCAGGTGGGAATACAGGGAAATCGCTGAAAGTCACTTTGTGATTCGCAGCACATAGAGTATCACCTACACCCATGGTACCAGCATCGAAGACACCGATAATATCGCCAGGGAAGGCTTCATCGATAATCGTACGCTCTGTAGCTAAGAATTGTTGTGGTTGAGACAAACGTAACGTTTTACCAGATTGTTGGTGAAGTACATTCATGCCTTTTTCAAACTTACCGGAACAAATACGCATGAACACAATGCGGTCATGGTGATTTGGATTCATATTGGCTTGGATTTTAAACACGAAGGCAGAGAAGTCTTCAGAGGTAGGTTCCACAGTTTCTTCACGAGCCGTACGAGGAGCTGGCATTGGTGCCAGTTCCAAGAATTTCTCAAGGAATGGTTTAACCCCAAAGTTTGTCATGGCAGAACCGAAGAACATCGGTGTTAATTCACCAGCTTTTACTTTTTCTAAATCAAATGCATCACCAGCCACGTCGAGAAGTTCAATGTCATCGATTAAGGATTGATGCACCTCTTCTCCTAATAGCTCACGGAATGCTGGGTCGTGTACATCGCCTTTTGTAGAAGCCAGTTTCTTTTGACCATGGGATTCATCTTTTTCGAACAGTTCTACAGTGTTCGTTTCCCGGTCGTATACACCTTGGTATTCACCGTTGATGCCTACAGGCCAGTTCATAGGGACAGCACGGATACCAAGAGAGTTTTCAATTTCTTCCATCAAATCAAATGGATTGCGACCGAAGTGGTCAATTTTGTTGACGAAGGTAAAGATAGGAATCCCACGTTCTTTACAAACAGCAAATAACTTTTTCGTTTGTGCTTCCACACCTTTCGCTACGTCAATCAACATGACAGCGCTATCTGCTGCCATTAAGGTACGGTATGTATCTTCAGAGAAGTCTTGGTGACCAGGGGTATCCAGAATGTTCACACGATGACCATCGTAATCGAATTGCAATACAGAACTCGTCACAGAAATACCACGTTGCTTTTCAATTTCCATCCAGTCAGATACGGCATATTTTTGTGTTTTTCTAGACTTAACAGAACCTGCCAAATGGATAGCACCACCGTATAGCAATAGTTTTTCCGTCAATGTTGTTTTACCCGCATCTGGGTGAGAAATGATGGCGAACGTTCGGCGCCGGGTTACTTCTTCTAAAAATGTCATAATTCACCTCTATTAATACATGTGCATGTTATATACTTTCATATCCTTAAAATTATATACTATTTGAGCCCTTCCTGTATAGGAGAGGATAGTGAAAGTTGGAAAACGGACCGTATCTATAGGAATGTTTTGTGCGATAACACTCTAATGATATATGTCATGAGTAGCATTGGTAGGAAATTTTAAAGGACTATACAAGATAGAGGGAGAATAATTAGAGTAGATTTTTACTTATTTGGTACAATATGTAGTATAATAAAAACTAAATGTAAAAAAGCTTCTTGGTAATAGATCATAGTAGGAAGAGGGAGCATATGCGTTTATTTATTGCAGAAAAACCGAGTGTAGGCCGAGAGTTGAGTTTAGTCTTGCCTAACCCACAGAGTGCAAAGCGGCGTGATGGATATATCGAACAAGGTGAGAATGTCATTACCTGGGCCTTTGGGCATATGTTAGAGCAGGTAGAACCAGCAGAATATGACGAAAAATATAAATATTGGAACTTTAACGCATTGCCAATACTGCCAGATACATGGAAATTGAAAGTTAAAAAGGATAGTGCGAAACAATTTAAAGTGATTAGCCAGCTTATGCAAAAGGCAACAACGATTGTGAATGCAGGTGACCCAGACAGGGAAGGACAGTTGCTGATTGATGAAATGTTGGATTACTTGGGTAACACAAAACCAGTGCAACGAATTTTATTAAACGCCTTAGATGAAAAATCGATGCGGTATGCGTTAGACCATTTAGAAGATAATAAGAAGTTTCGCCATCTTAGAGATTCTGCATTAGCTAGATCTAGAGCAGATTGGTTGATGGGGATGAATTTATCGCGTGCCTATACACTAGAACAACAGCATTTGGGTCGACGAGTTACGTTTCCTATAGGGCGAGTGAAAACGCCAACGTTAGCCTTGGTAGTGCGCCGTGAACGAGAGTTACAGAACTTTGTACCTGTAGAATATTATGTATTACAAATACAATATGCTCATGAAAAAGGAGCATTTTGGGCTACTTGGAAACCGAAAGACACACAAATAGGCTTAGATCCAGATGGACATATGTTGGAGGAAGCTGTCGTTACGTCTTTGCGCGATCGATTAATGGGAGAGCCACAAGGCTTAGTCACACTTGTAGAAAAGAAAAAGAAAAAAGAAGGACAGCGATTGCCGTATTCTTTATCTTCTTTACAAATTGTGGCGGGAAAATTATTTAATTATACGCCACAAGAAGTACTAGATATTGCGCAAAAACTATACGAAAAGAAATATACTTCCTACCCTCGGTCGGATTGTGAATACTTGCCAGTAAATCAGCTTTCAGATGGGCAGACAATTCTATCAAATTTGATTACAATGGGGCACAAAGAATTAGGGGAATGGGCAAAAGGAGGAACTCCAAGTATTAAGAGTCGTGCTTGGAATGATAAAAAAGTTACCGCCCATCACGCTATTATTCCTACGACTGTACGATGCCCGTATCATACGTTGTCAAAACAGGAGCAGAATATTTACTTTTTAATTGCCCAAGCATATATAGCGCAGTTTTACCCAGAACATGTATATGAACAAACACGTATTGAAGTGACACATCAAGAGGAATTATTTACCGCATCAGGACGTGTAGTGATAGACTTAGGCTGGAAAGCGTTGTATAAAAAAACAAAATCCTCTGAGGAGACAGAAGAAGACCAAGAAGAAGCCTCATTGCCGGCTGTGAAAAAAGGAAACTCTGTAACAGCGCAGGATAGTAAGGTGGATCAACGTAAAACGAAGCCACCTAGCCGCTTTACGTCGGCCACATTAGTTCAGGCAATGAAAGAGATTCACAAATATGTGAAACAGGAAGAGTTAAAAAAACAACTAAAGGATGTGTCTGGTATTGGTACAGAAGCGACACGGGCTACGATTATTGGAGAGTTAGTGAGTCGCAAATTCCTCAAGGAAGAGGGAAAAAAGAAAACCTTGATACCTACAGAGGAAGCCTATGCATTAGTGGATGCTTTGCCAGATAACTTGTTGTATCCAGACTCCACAGCGATTTGGGAAGAACGATTAGCTCAGATGAGCGAGGGGAAAGAAAAACTAGATGTGTTTTTGCAAGATCAATCTAAATTCATAGTGGAACTAATTGATTTTGTAAAGGATCGTGTGGGGCATACACCGAAAACAGATATGGTGCACAGTGCAAATAAAAGAGCTGGTACACAGCGCCGAATAGGGGCGACGGCACAACGTACAGGCCGCAGTTGTCCGAAGTGTAAGACTGGTGACATGTTGCTACGTAAAGGTCCGTATGGAGAGTTTTATGGATGTTCTAATTTTCCCAAATGTAAACATACGGAACAAATCGCTGTAAAAGGAGAATCAGCTAGAGGTTCTACTCCTAGTGTTTCAAATATAGAGGGAAACAGGGGAAACTTTGAAACTTCAGGAACGATATTGGATGACACACACAAAGAGTATACTTGTCCGCGATGCAAAAAAGGATACTTAGTCCAATACGAACAGAAACCAGAACCTATTTGGAAGTGCAGCGAGGGTAGTTCTTGTCGTACGAGTTGCGCCGATGTGGAGGGAAAACCAGCAATCTATGCGCATAGGAAATGATCTATATTTGTTGTATTAGATGGATAGTCACTAACAAATTATATAATCTAGATAATAAAAAAGAGGAATGTTGATACGATGTGTTCAACATTCCTTTTTTAGTATGTGTGTATGTGTGTATAGAGTCTGCTGCTAGTAAGTAACAGAACTATCTTTTTTTGCGTCCGCCACTACTAGAGCCACTGGATTTAGCGCGGCGCACACGAGTGTTGGCGCCTTTATGTCCGCGAGCTTTATGAGCTTTTGCTTTTGTAGCTTGGTAGGTACTTTTAATTTTAGGCTTCTTGTTAGTAGTTTCTTTCTTAGGTGCTAAGCCAGAGCCTTTAGTTTTTACTTGACCATCTTTTGTATATTTCGTTAACGTAGCTTGGATAGAGCGTTCAATACGACGTACCCAAATTTCTTCTGCTGGTGTAGCAAAGGTAACAGCTACCCCTGTGGAACCCGCACGACCAGTACGGCCGATGCGATGGATATAATAGTCCATATCATGGGGTACATCAAAATTGTACACATGGCTAACGCCTTCGATATCGATGCCACGGGCTGCAATATCGGTAGCTACTAAAATAGGTGGATTGCCTTTTGCGAACTCTTTTAGTACCTGTGTTCGACGACCTTGTGTCATATCGCCATGAATTTCACCTAGTGTTACACCTTTTCGAGCTAAATCATAAGCCAGTTTTATAGCGCCCTCTTTTGTATTACAGAATACGATGGCAAGGTATGGATTGTCTGCTTCTAACATAGCTACAAGGCGGTTTACTTTGTCTTGTTCTTCCATCATGTATACTTTTTGTTCAATCGTATCAAGCGTAACATTCTCTCCTTGTACTGTAACAGATGTTGGTTTTTGCATGTAAGCTTTCGCTAAGTTTCGGATTTTGTCTGGAATGGTAGCGGAGAACATCAATAATTGACGTTTACCGTCAGTGCCACTGATCAATTTTTCAATATCTGGTAAAAACCCCATGTGAAGCATTTGGTCAGCTTCGTCTAATACAACGCGGCGGATAGAGTTTAAATGTAAAGTGCCACGATTGACGTGATCTAATAGACGACCAGGAGTGCCGATGATAACATGAGGGCGACGACCTAACTTTTGAAGTTGTCCTTCAATAGTTTTGCCACCAATAAGAGGTAGTACATCTACGCCTAAGATGGCTCCTAAATGTCGAGCTTCCTCCGCAATTTGTTGGATAAGCTCACGAGTGGGGGCGATGATGAGTGCTTGCTCTTGTTGTACATCTGTATGGATACGTTGTAATAACGGTAATAGGAAAGCTAGGGTTTTTCCCGTTCCTGTTTGTGCTTTTGCAATGACATCTTGCCCCTTGAAGATGAGGGGGATGGATTTTTCTTGGATTGGTGTAGGTTGTTTTACGCCTACCTTTTGTAATGCTTGTATCAGCTCAGGCACAATGCCTAAGGATTGAAATGATTTCATAGTGTATCTCCGTTTCTAAATGACTTAATGGTTATATTATATCATACTTCTAGCTAGGTGGACTTGTGAAAGTTCTTTCACAGAGGAAAGCAATACTATGAAATAGATGGTCTAGTTGTATATAAATGGGGACCAGTCAAGAGAAGTAAGCCACAGAATACGCTATAAAATATAAGGTTTAGAGAATAGATAATGAGAAACATATAGTTTATATATCATTATTCTTTGTACAATGAAATTGATAATAATTAAAAGGCATACAGAGTATACACCTATAGAATAATGCATTCATTAAGTATGGCACTTGATAAAAATAGATTTATAATTTCACAAAAAGATAAAAATAAAATGAGATTAATTGTTGATTATCTCTTATAATGTGCTATAATATAAGTATTATTCATATAACTATATATGATAGGTTTGGTTGTTATGTTTTGTATGTAGGAGGTGTAGTATGGTTAAGAAACTATCCGAGATGAAACCAGGTGAAGTTGGTACTGTAGTAGCTATCAATGGAGCTGGTAACATCAAGCATCGTTTAGTAGATATGGGTGTCGTACCTGGTACAGCGGTGCGCGTGATGAAGTATGCGCCATTGGCAGATCCAGTGGAAATCAAAGTGAAAAACTTTGAGTTATCACTTCGCGTAAGTGAAGCACAAATGATTGATATTGAAGTCCAATAAAAGGAGATGCTAAGATGGCAGACAACACACATGCCAAGATTGAGGTTGCTTTAGCCGGTAACCCTAACTGTGGTAAAACAAGTTTATTTAACAATATGACGGGGGCCCGTCAACACGTAGGTAACTACGCAGGTGTTACAGTAGAGAAAAAAGTTGGGGAAGCGAAAATTGATGGTCATGACATTGAAATCATCGACTTACCAGGTACATACTCCTTAACAGCACGTTCTCTCGATGAATTGGCAGCACGTAATGTTATCATCAATGAAAATCCAGAATTGATTGCCAATGTAGTGGATGCGTCCAATCTAGAACGTAACCTGTACTTAACAGCACAATTAATTGAACTAGAACAACCATTGCTACTTGTTTTGAACATGGTAGACGTGGCAAAAGAAATGGGTTTACAGTTCAATAATAAAAAATTAGAAGAATTAACAGGTTCCACAGTAGTAGAAACTATCGGCCGTTCCAATAAAGGGACAGAGGGTGCGCTACGTGGTATCGTGAAAGTATCTAAAGAACGCAAAATTCCTAACGTACGCGTTAACTATGGTGACGTATTGGAACCAGCTATCGCGGAATTAGAAGCCGAAGTAGCGAAACTTGACACTGGTCGTTATCCACATCGTTGGGTAGCTATCAAATTGTTAGAACAAGATACGGATATCCTAGAAAAAGTACAAGAATTAGACAAATCTGGTGCCGTGTTGAGCAAAGCAGAAGCATTGCATACAGAATTGAATAAATCTGTAGACATGGATATCGTGTTCCAAGAATACCGTCACCGTTTTGCAGTAGACGTATTCAATAACGTACTAGAAGTAGTGCCTGAACATAAAGATACCAAATCCGACAATATCGATAAAATCTTAACGAATCGTTGGTTAGGGATTCCTATCTTCTTATGCATCATGTGGGTTATGTTCTACTTAGTTATCAACATAGCAGAATATCCTAAAGGATGGTTGGAAAGTGCTTTCAAACTATTAACCGACTTTATCGGAGCTAACATGGATGACGGATTGTTAAAATCTTTGCTTAATGATGGTATTATCGGTGGTGTAGGGGCTGTTATTAGCTTTATCCCACACATCGTTCTATTATTCGTATCGATTTCCTTCTTAGAAGATACTGGTTACATGGCTCGTGCGGCATTTGTTATCGACCGCGTGATGCGTGGCGTAGGTTTACATGGTAAATCTTTCATCCCTATGTTATTGGGCTTTGGTTGTAACGTACCATCCATCATGGGTGCTCGTATCCTTGACAACCCAAGAGACCGTATGATTACGATCTTAGTATCTCCATTTATGAGTTGTAGTGCTCGTTTACCAGTATATACATTATTAGCATCAGCATTCTTCCCACCAGAAGATGCACCAACGATCTTGTTAGGTATCTATACATTGGGTATCGTCGTAGCTGTTGTAACTGCAAAAGTACTTCGTACGTATGTATTTAAAGGTGAAGCAGAACCATTCGTAATGGAAATGCCTCCATACCATATGCCAACACTTCGTTCTGTAGGCATTCATATGTGGGAACGTTCCGTGATGTACCTTAAAAAAGCAGGTACATTCATCTTGGCAGCATCCATCCTTATTTGGTTCTTAACATCCTTCCCACAAGATGTAGAATACTCTCAAGACTATGATGCAGCTCGTGAACAAGTGACAATGACACATGCTCAGATGGCAGATGAGATTTTAGTGAATGCTATGTTGGTAACAGAAGAACAACAAGCAGAGGCGAATGATATCTTAGGTCAAATGCTTGCTTTAGACGAAGAGCATAAAAATGACCCGCCAGCTGAAGAGGAAGAAGCTACAGCAGAAGAAGCAACTCAAGATGGTGCAGAAGCAACTGTAGAAGAACCTGCATACTTCGAAGAATTAAAAGCTGACGAGTTATATCCAGTGGCTTGGACTTTATATGTAAACCATAAAGCAGAAGAAGATGAAATCAAAGAATTAGATCTTCAACAAGGTAAAGAAAAAATTGAACAATCCTATGCAGCGTCCTTAGGTCGTTTCATTCAACCTGTGATGGAACCACTTGGATTTAACTGGCGTGTGAACATTGCCGTAATAGCCGCAGTAGCAGCGAAAGAAGTAATGGTAAGTACATTAGGTACTATTTACGCGATCGAAGCAAGTGATGTAGATTCTAAATCCTTGGAAGAATTCTTGTCTACTGATCCAGACTTCAACCCAGCCATCGGTTTAGGCTTGATGGTATTCGCCTTGCTATATTTACCATGCTTGGCCACTATGGCTGTATTAAAACGTGAAACTGACTCCTGGAAATGGTTCGGTGCCGTATTTGCTTACACTAGTATCCTAGCTTGGGTAGGTGCATACATAGCAGTTCATATTGGTCGTGCCTTGGGATTGGGCTAATCAATATTGATAGTAAATAAATAATATAATTGAGATTGAGAAAAATTTTATTTCAAAAATTCACTGATATTATGCAGTTTGTTACATTCGCAAAATAATTTTCAAAAAGTACTTGAAAATGAGAAGGAGATAGTGTATACTATGGATAGTGTTATTGTATACGCAATTGGTTTACTAGCTGTTCTCTATGTTGCATACCGAGTATATAAAAGCGCAACAAGCGCAGGCGGTTGTGGCGGCGGATGCGGTGGTGGATGTGGTTCTTCCTCCGAATCCGAATCCGAAGCAGGGTGCGGTTGTGGCTGTGGTGGTCACGAAGAGCAAGAAGTAAAGTAACTAATTCTATACCATAAGTTTGGTAAGAGGGACTCCGATAACACGAGCCCCTCTTATCTTTATAATTTTTAATTGTATTATATTATCATGTATTAATGTGACAGAGTTCACAGAAAGGAACTAACAATGTTCAACGTAAAAAAAGAAACTTTAAGAGATGCTAATGTATTCGCAGCTGGTTTAGCTTTAGGCACAGTAGGTTTAAAAGTATTAACTTCTAAAGATGCTCGTAAAGTATATGCTAACGTAGTAGCAGCTGGTATCCGTGCAAAAGATAGCATCTTAAGAACAACTGAAAAATTACAAGCTTCCACAGGTAGCATCTTGGCAGAAGCACAAGAAATCAATGCAACTCGCGATGAAGAAGTATTAGAAGAAGGTAAATAATACATGATGCAATTTAAAGTATTGCAACGTTTGTCTCGTCGTCTTCATGTGCGTATCGAAGGTCGTAAATTTAATGATGCACAAGCTCAATATATCGAAGATACATTGATGAAATCTGATGCTATCAATAAAGTAAACTTCTTTACGCGTTCTGGGGATGTGATCATCCAACATACAGGTGATGAAAGTACAGTACGGGCAGCATTGTTTTCTTTGCAAGATTTAGATTTAGCTAATGCGCCAGCACTCCATGAACTTTCTCCTCGCCTTGTGAACAAACGTTACAAAGAGGAAATGATCGATAAAACATTATTGTATATCGGTAAAAAACTTGTTTTGCCAGCACCTATTGCAGCAGCATGGTCTTGGTTTGATGGTATCAAGTTCATTGGTACAGCGATTAAAACATTATGGAAACGCAAGCTCACTGTAGAAGTATTAGATGGCGTAGCTATTGGTGCAGCCTTATTACAAAAAGATTACTCTACAGCGGGCGCTGTGATGTACTTATTGGGCATCGGTGAAATCTTAGAAGAGTGGACATTGCGTAAATCCGTTCTTAACTTGGCAGAAAGTATGTCCTTAAACGTAGATAAAGTTTGGGTACTTGTAGATGGCGTAGAAGTGAGCAAACCAATCGGTGACGTACAAGTTGGCGATATCGTAGTGGTTCGTCAAGGTGAAGTAGTACCATTGGATGGTCAAGTAGTAGATGGCGTTGTTCTTGTCAACGAAAGCTCTATGACGGGAGAACCTGAACCTGTTCGTCGTGATGCGGGCACTTCTGTATATGCAGGTACTGTCGTAGAAGAAGGCCAATGTTCCTTTGAAGTACGTACTACATGCAAACACACTCGTTTCGAGCAAATCGTAAACTTGATCGAAGAATCTGAACAAATGAAATCTGGTATGGAACAAAAAGCATATCGTATGGCAGATAAATTAGTACCAGTGAGTTTCTTAGGTGCGTTTGCAACCTTTGCATTAACTCGCAACTTGATGAAAGCTTTATCTTTCGTTATGGTAGATTTCTCCTGCGCATTGAAATTGTCCATTCCGTTGGCAGTATTATCCGCTATGCAAGAAGCATCTAATCGTGGTATCACCGTAAAAGGTGGTAAATTCTTGGAACGTATTGCAGAAGCAGATATGATTGTCTTTGATAAAACAGGTACGTTAACAAAAGCAGAACCTGTATTCCAAGAAATTATTCCTTTCAATGGCAATGATGCAGATGAAATGTTGACATTAGCAGCGTGTTTAGAAGAACATTTCCCACACTCTATGGCGAAAGCTGTTGTGAATGCAGCAAAAGATCATCATTTGCCGCATAAAGAAATGCACTCTAAAGTAGAATATGTTGTGGCTCACGGTATTGCTTCTAAAGTGGGTAACCGTAAAGTACGTATCGGTAGCCATCACTTCATTTTTGAAGATGAAAAAACAACGATTCCAGAAGGTGAAGAAGCTAAAATTGAAAAGCTTCCAGAAGGTTGTTCCTATTTATACTTAGCGATTTCCAATGTCCTATCTGCGGTTATTTGTATCAAAGACCCAGTACGTGAAGAAGCAAAGGATGTTATCCGTGAACTTCATGAGTTAGGCGTGAAGAAAATCGTTATGATGACTGGTGATAGCCGTAAAAATGCTGAGCGCGTAGCAGCAGAAATTGGTATTGATGAAGTGCATGCAGAAGTAATGCCGACAGATAAAGCTGATTACGTTCGTAAAGCAAAAGAAGAAGGATACACAGTGATGATGGTCGGGGATGGTATCAATGATTCCCTAGCATTATCCGAGGCGCATGTAGGTATTGGTATGAATGAAGGTGCACCAATTGCACAAAAAATTGCCAATGTGACAGTGTCTAGTGATAACCTATCTGCTATCGTAGATTTACGTCGTATTTCTATGAAGTTAATGGATCGTATTAAGATCAACTATAACTCCATCGTAGGTGTGAATGGTGGCCTTGTGGGATTGGGCGTGTTAGGTGTAATGCCTCCTAGCTCTACTGCATGGATCCACAACTTGTTTACATTAGGTGTGGGTATGTATAGCATGACTCCACTACTGGAAAAACCAAAAACAACTGATGATGACTGCATTGAAGTCGAAGCAGTTGTGGCATAATAACAAAAAGCATCCGCAAGGGTGCTTTTTTGTTTTCAAAAATGAAATAGTATATGTATTTATAAGATGGCCGATGTTTGATATACTATAGGTAAAGATACTATGAGTTTAGAAAGGAATAGGTATGTCAACAGTTCAAGATGTGGTGCGGCGCACCTTATATATGAGTATATTTTTTATATTGATTCCCCTAGGAGCGTACACAATTCATACAGGCATGAGTGCCATGGTGGCAGGGGTGAGCTATGGGATATTATCCCTGTTCATTCCTATCTTTTACTTGCGTTCTAGTGAAAGTGGATTTGGTCCTAAGGCTCGTAGAATACCGATTTGTGTGTACGTGTTAGCTTGGGCACTAGTACAAGGTGGTACATTCTTGGTGTTTAACAACTTAGATTTATCTTGGTTGTGGAACTTATCTACTATTGGTCGTGATGTGGTGTTTGCCATCATCATGTATTGCCAAGTGACATTGTCTTTGGTATTGGCATTAGCAGGTGGAAAGAATACAGAGGTGTAATATGAGAAGTTATATAAAATTTTATGGATGGTCCCTATTGTGGATTATTCCGTTAAGTCTAGTGTTTAGTTTAGGCCAATTTGATACAGCTAGCATCATTATGTTTACCATATCTTCATTAGCCATTCCATTAACGCTGAAATCAGTACCTCGATTGGCAAGCCAATTTGATTTTGAGTTGGGTAAAGGTCATTATGTATATGCATGGATATGGTGGAATTTCTTTTTCTTCTTTGGAAATGGTATTTTGCCATTCACATTACCACAAGACCCATTGATGATTATAGCTGCATGGATTCTAACGATGATCATCGTGGTAGCGCTTATATTAGCCACAGCTCGTGCGTTAGATGTATGGATGCAACGCAAAGAGCGTCATTATTTTATCGATACAGTCTTGAATATTTCCACTTATGCATTACCATTGCCATTATTGTTTTTAGGCGATGTTATGTATTTGAACTTAGCCGATCCACGGATACTAGCATCATTGGATGCACAAGGATATGTAGGACTTATTGCGAGCTTGTATATTGGCGTATTAGCACTAATTATTACGACTGTCGGTAGTATGGTTTTATACTTATATCCACGCCGTACATCCTTGTGGCCGCGTGTCACTGCCATCGTAGTGATGGCTGTGTGGTGGGTGGCAACCAATGCACACATCCTATTCGGTGGATACATTCCAGATATTGTGAAAGTCTGGGCAGGGAAAGCATTGCCAGCGTTTACAGGCAGTCCACTAGTGTATATTACTCCAGCAGTATTTGAAATCTGTGCCATTGCACTAAGCGTGGCTATTGGGTTGGGAATTGAAAAGTTGTGGTTGTCAAAGCAAGGTGAAGCTCAAGATACATAATTAAAGAAAAGATATTATATAGTTGTTTTGATATTTTCAAAGTAAAAAAATCTATACAGAGTAAAAGAGGATGTAATCAGCATGCCGCCAAACTGCGCATGTTATTACATCCTTTTTATGATTAGCTATTAGAAATGTATCGTTTAGTACCAGCGTGTTAATGGTAATGTATTGTTAATGCATTTTGTCATCAGAATTTGATGCAAATCCATGTTGCCAATATAAAATCCAACGGCACAACCACATAGGTATAAATCCCACATACGTACAAATTCAGTGCCCCGTACTTTTTCTACTTGGTCACGAACACCTTGGAAATTATTGTACCAATACATCAATGTTTTGTAATAGTGAAAGCGTAAATTTTCCACATCCAGAACATTCATATCATATTCGTAGGCAAGACCAATGATTTCTCTTAGGGAAGGCAAGGATCCACCAGGGAAGATGTATTTACGAATCCATGCACTGGTTTCTTTTTCCGCTGGATCACTGATGTAATGAAGTAAAAATAAACCTCCTTCTTTTAGCATGGAAGATGCATCCTCCATGTATATAGGTAAATTAGGGCGACCTACATGTTCTAACATGCCTACACTTACCATGCGATCGAACTGACGGCCAGAGGCAGCTACATCGCGATAGTCTATTAGATCGATTTCCACTTGACCTTCAAGACCAAATTGTTTAATTCGTTCTTGACCTTTTTTCCATTGCTCCTCAGACAATGTACAGCCATAGCCTTTGACTCCATATTTTAGAGCGGCTTCGATGAGAAGGAATCCCCAGCCGCAACCAATATCGAGAAGTGTCATACCTTCTTGTAAGTGTAATTTATCAAGAATGTGATGTACTTTTTGATATTGTGCGACTTCCAGGCTGTCATTTTCATGTTTGAAATAGGCACAGGAATAACTCATAGTTTCATCAAGCCATAAACTATAGAAATCATTTCCTAAATCATAATGGGAAGATACTTGTTGTTTTTGGTCTTTCTTTCTAAGTCCCATATTAAATAGGGAACTAAGCACTTTTTTGTTAATAGAGTCTTTGTTAACATGACCTAATACGACGCAAAGAGCTTTGAATAAATCTCCTTCAATTTCTATATCTTTGCGCATGTATGCTTCACCTAATGCCAATTCGGCGGATACCAATATATCTTTTTTAGGGATATCTTTATTGACAATAATTGTAAATTCGGGATTACCTTCCCCAATTGTATATTTTTTATCGCCAACTTTTACAACAAAACAATGATCATTGAAACGTTCCAAATAGTGTACTAAAAAAGTATCAAAGAGTTTAGAAAACATAAGTAAGTCCTTTCTTGTTATTATGCACAATATACAGTATATGCAGCGGCTAGGCATGTATTTTAATCATTTAGCTAATCACACATATTACAAAGTATAGGTTTACATATCAAATATATATAAGTTTAAAAGAAATAGCCATTGATTTTGTGGGCTTCTTTCATAATCATATGTATTTAATATGAATAGATAAACCTAATGAAGCTATTATATACCATTTATACAGAAAATAAATTATATACATAAAAAAATGTATTGTGCAGATAGATTTAAGGATCTTATTATAAATTAATAGCGGATATATGATATAATAATTAATTCATTGAAATTTTATTAAATATTTCAATTTTTTTGTAATTAAAATCACAATATGTAATTGACATAGATGCTATTTTGTACTACTCTATACGAGGAACTAAACTACATAGTCTGTATCACTATGAACAGAACTAAGTTCCTATTTTTTATTTATTGGTTCGACTTATATCCTGAGGGAATAAGAACGGAGGAAAACATGGAAAAAGAATCAGCAGTATTACAAACACGGTCAGCACAAAAATTCACTGTTCGTCAATTGACAATCATTGGTTTATTGGCGGGAATTACGATTGTCCTAGGTATGACAGGATGGGGATTTGTGCCGATTCCACCAATCAGTGCAACGATTCTACATATCCCAACCATTTTAGGTGGTGTTGTAGAAGGTCCTAAGGTAGGTATGGCAGTAGGATTTTTATTCGGTGTCTATAGTATGGTGCAAGCATATATAGCGCCTAATGTATTATCCTTTGCATTTATGAATCCAATCATCTCTGTATTGCCTAGAATGCTCATTGGCTTAGTAGCTGCATTAGTATATCTATACTTGCCAATTAAGGTAAAAGCTATTCGTATTGGCTTGGCTGCATTTTTAGGAACAGCAACAAATACAATTTTAGTTATGTCTGGAATTTATGCTATTTATGGGGTAGAATTTGCTAAAGCTACTCATATCCCAGAAGAAACTGTACTGAAAGCGGTCATGGCTATTGTGTGGTCTCATGGCATTCCAGAAGCCTTATTAGCAGTGGCAGTTGTAACTCCAGTGGCAATTGCGGTTATTAGAAAATTTAAATGATAATGATATTGAGTGTATAGACTGCTCATGCATTCAAGCACGGATTTTTTAAATCGTATATAATCAAGAAGTGATTAAATAAACCTGGTCACTTCTTGTTTTTTATATTGGGAAGGAGTATACTCATGAATTGGAAAAAACGATTGACCTATTTTGTGCTAGGAGCTACAGTAGTGGCTACTGCAGTTGGTATTGCAGGATGTGGAAGCGACACAAAACAAGCTGCTTCATCTGATAAAATGAAAGTTGTTACAACGGTGTTCCCTGTGTACGATGTGGCGAAACAAGTGGGGGGAGATAAAGTAGATGTAACTTTATTAGTGCCTCCAGGAGCAGAGCCTCATGATTGGGATCCGACTGCACAAGATTTAAAAGAAATCGGTACAGCTAAAGTGTTCTTATATAGTGGTGCTGGTCTAGAGCCAACAGAAAAGATTTTAGCTCCAGATGTGTTGCAAAAAGCACAACCTGTTGAATTATCTAAATCTGTAACATTATTACCAGCTCCAGATGAAGATGAAGACGAACATGATCATGACCATGATAAAGATCACGATCATGATAAGGACCACAAGGAAGACAAAGACGACCATGATAAAGCACAAGCAGAAGATAAGCATGAACACGAACATGAGCATGGCGAGTTTGACCCACATGTGTGGTTAGATCCTATGAACGTAGCAAAAGAAGTTGATGCAGTGGTAGAAGCATTCTCTAAAGCAGACCCTGCTAATGCGAAATACTATGAAGCTAACGGCAAAGCATACAAAGAAAAATTACAAGCTTTACACGGTAAATATGAAGAGTTTGGTAACAAACAACATGACAAACATTTAGTAGTTAGCCATATGGCATTTGGTTACTTAGCTAAAGCATACGGCTTTGAACAATTAGGTATCATGGGTGTATCTCCAGATGCAGAACCAACACCAGAACGCATGGCTGATATTGTGGCGTTCATCAAAGAACATAATGTAAAAGCAATCTTCAGTGAAGAATTGGTAAGCCCTAAATTGGCTAATGCTATCGCTGCTGAAACTGGTGTAAAAGTGTATGTATTGAACCCAGCGGAAGGTTTAACTGAAGAACAAACACAAAAAGGTACCACATACTTAGATATTATGGAAGAAAACCTTAAAGTGTTACAAGAAGCGTTAGGACAATAATTATTCCTGTTATATAAGTGATTTATCTTGCTTACATTGGCATTAAATGATACTATAGTATAGTAAGTTTGTGCTTAGGAGGAATGAAGATGTCTAAACGTATTCGTACAATTAACACTGAATCCCTACAAAAAACTGCTAAAACAGGCGGCTGCGGCGAATGTCAAACATCTTGCCAATCTGCTTGCAAAACTAGCTGTACAGTAGGCAACCAAGTGTGCAAACAAAAATAATCATTCGATTAGCAATAAGCTGTTCACCATATGGTGGGCAGCTTATTTGCTTTATATTACTTCTAGGATTATACTAAACGTGTTACTATAAAACGTACAAAGACCCCCTAGATATACCAGATCTAGGGGGATTCTGTATGCTAACCTTTTATATCTTTAGCTTGTCTAAATTATAATATCTGTACTTCAAAAGTACAATTTTTTGCATACTATAATTTTAGAAAAAGTATACCCTATATTGATAGCTTTCTATACGTCATAGGCATAAAGTGATATAATACAAATTAGACTTTAGTAAGTTAATGGAGGTATGAATGTTAGAATTACAACCGATGATTCATAAATTTAAAATGAAAGATAAGTTCTTTCTATTGGATGTAAATAGTGGAATTATCCATGTGATCGATGAGCTCATTGATCGTGTATTAGATATCTATAACGGCACAAACCGTGATGCTGTACATAGTGCGTTAGATGCTACAGAGGATGCAGTGGAGTTAGATGAAATTATGGATGAGTTAGATGAACTCATCAAAGAGGAAATGCTCTTTGCTCCTATGTCTGCAGAGTTCAAACTAGTGGTAGATGAAAAACCAATTGTAAAAGCTCTTTGTTTAAATATTGCTCATGATTGCAACTTAGCTTGTAAATATTGTTTTGCCAGCCAAGGTGATTACGGCGGAGTGAAACGTGAATTGATGAGCTTTGATGTAGCGAAGCGTGCCGTAGATTTCTTGATTTCCATGAGCGGTCCACGTCAACATTGTGAAATTGATTTCTTTGGTGGCGAACCATTATTAAACTGGGAAGTTGTGAAACAAACCGTAGAATATATTGAATCCATTCAAGAGGAACATGGGAAAATCTTTAAATTAACGTTGACCACCAACGGCATGTTGTTGACGCAAGATAAAATTGACTATGTGAATGAACATGACATGAGCTTAGTACTTTCCTTAGATGGCCGTGAAGATGTGCATAATAGCATGCGCCCAAGCTCTGGTGGTAAAGACACTTACAATACAGTAGCGAAGAACCTAGTGAATGCTGTTAAACAACGTGACGGTCGTGAATATTATGTACGTGGTACCTATACACATAATAACTTGGACTTCTGTAAAGACGTAGAGGCTATGTCCGATTTGGGTTTTGAACATTTGTCTATGGAACCAGTGGTTGGCGAAGATGGGGCTTATGTGTTACGTCCTGAGGATATGCCAATCATCGAAAAAGAATATGAAAAATTGGCAGGCCTATATTTAGAACGTCAATTGGCTGGTTGGGGTGAGAAATTTAATTTCTTCCACTTCCGAATGGATTTATACCGTGGACCATGTATGGCAAAACGTTTGCGTGGTTGTGGAGCTGGTCATGAGTATATGGCTGTCGTACCAAATGGAGATATTTACCCATGTCACCAATATGTAGGTAAAGATGGCTATGTGATTGGTACAGTCTTTGATGGTTTAAAAAACTACGACATACCGACACAGTTTAGAAATACTCACGTATTTACGAAAGAAACCTGTGCCAACTGTTGGGCGAAATTCTTCTGCTCCGGCGGTTGCCATGCGAACAATGAAACATTAGGTGGAGACCTTAGCACACCATATGAATTAGGATGTAAATTACAGAAAAAACGTATTGAATGTGCTATCATGATTCAAGCTGAACTAGATGCAGCGGGGATCCGACAAGAAAATCACTAAAATTATATAACTGAAGGGAGGCGGGTTCTATGAAGGCATACACCATACATGTTATAGGCATTGTACAGGGCATAGGATTCCGCCCCTTTGTGTCTAAACTAGCCCATGAATTAGGAATTGTGGGCACAGTGAGAAATGACACAAGCGGTGTGGAAATACACATACAAGGTGTAGATGCAGATTGCCAACTATTTATAGAGCGATTGCAATCTGACTTGCCTATCCATGGACGCATTGATACGTTACAAGTAAAATCAACAGAAGTACAATCTTTGGATGCGTTCACGATTATCGTGTCTCAAGGGGTGAAAGGACATGCTTTTATAGGGGCAGATATAGCACCGTGCGAGGCATGCTTGCAGGATATACAAGACCCTGAGAATCGACGCTTTCACTATGGGTTTACGAATTGTACGAATTGCGGTCCTCGGTATACGATTATTGAAAGTACACCCTATGACCGTGACACAACGTCTATGAAAGTATTCCCTATGTGCGAAGACTGTCAGAAGGAATATGAGGACCTCGAAGGTCGACGGTATCATGCAGAGCCAAATGCTTGCGAGCAGTGTGGCCCCATGTTTACATTACGAGGTGCAGATGGAACGGTGTTCGCTAGTGGACAGGATGCCATAGAGCAAGCCAAAGAACATATACAAAATGGTTCTATTATAGCCTTAAAAGGCGTTGGCGGATATCATTTGGTCTGTGATGCGTTACAAGAAACAGCGGTACAAACCTTGCGCCAGCGAAAAGGGCGACCTAGAAAACCTTTAGCGATCATGGCAGGGTCCTTGGAAACAGCAAAACAGTATGTGCATATATCTAATACAGAAGAAGAGCTGTTGTTGAGCCCTGCAAGGCCTATTGTTTTGTTACGTAAAGTAAGTTTAACCTTTACTGTTAATGATGTCATGCATATAGAAACATGTGCGACTTCTGAGTGTGATACGGTTCTTAAAGAGATGACTGATATAAATCAGAAAAAATATGTTTCTAATCAAGAATATCGTAATACATTTACTAAGGTTACTATGAAGATGGCATCACAGATAACGCCAGTGGCTCCCAGTGTAGCTCCAGGTATGAAAACCCTAGGTGTTTTGTTACCCTATGCACCGTATCACTATAGCTTAGTGCCTTCTGATGCTTTGTGGGTCATGACCAGTGCCAACCGCAGTGGAGATCCTGTGCTATATGATGATGCACAAGCATTGAATGAGTTACAGGGGATATCAGATTATATATTGACTCACAATCGAGAGATAGTTTCTCCTGTGGATGATTCTGTGGTACAAGTAGTTCAGAATGAGCCTATGATGATCCGCCGTAGCCGAGGGTACGTTCCTTTGTCCATTCCTGTAGTAGCATTAGAGAAGAGTTCCACCATGTTAGCTATGGGCGCAGATATGAAAGCCTCTTTCGGTATGAATCGTGGGTCTCATGCTATCCTGAGTCCCTATATGGGAGATATGGAATATGAACGAGTACAAGACTTATTGTGGAGCACGACGAAACGCTATGAAGAGTTGTTTCAATTACAACCTACGAAGGTCATCGTGGATGCCCACCCAAATTATTATACGTCGCACTGTGGTAGAACCTATGCAGAGAAGCATCAATTACCTGTTATAGAGGTACAGCATCATCATGCTCATGTGGCAGCGGTACTGGCAGAGCGCAATGTAACAGAACCTGTTTTAGGTATTTGTTTTGATGGTACAGGATATGGAACGGATGGCACATTATGGGGCGGTGAGTTTTTATACTGCCACAAAGAACATATGGAACGAATGGTACATTTGAGCTATGCGCCTCTGCCAGGAGGTGAAGTGGCAGTACGAGAGCCGTGGCGTCAAGCGTTATGGTATGTGAATCAACTCTATCCATCAGTGGCCCCCACAGTGATAGAACAGTGGAAGAAAACACTACCTAGGGGATGGGAACTATTAGAGAAAATGATGCCTCATATGCAGATGGTACAGTCTTCTAGCGGTGGTCGTTTATTTGATGCGGTCGCATCCTTGTTAGGGGTAGGTCATGAGCATCTCTATGATGCGCACCTTGCCATCGAGTTAGAGCAACTGGCGCTTTCAGAGAAGGGCACTATCCTAGACATGAAGCTGGACGGAACGGTATTAGATACAATGAGTTTGGTTCGATCTGTGATAGAACAATTAAAAGATGGTGAAAGTGTAGCAAAAATCTCAGCAAACTTTCACAGAACTTTGATATATTATATAGGACAGATGGCAAAACGATGTTGTGAGGAACGACACATTTCGCATATTGTCTTGTGTGGAGGAGTATTCCAAAATCGCATTCTCCTAGAAGGAGTGATGCAAGAATTAGGGGAATACACAGTCCACGTGCCTACCCAAAGCCCGATGAATGATGGCGGTATCGCTTTAGGGCAATTATGGTTAGGAAGTCATAAGAATAGATAGGAGATACTATGTGTTTAGCAGTACCAGCACAATTGGTGCATATTAATGAATCCATCGGTACCGTAGAATTAACAGGAGTGCAACGGGAGTGTAGCCTGTTATTGGTGCCGGAAGCAAAAATTGGAGATTGGCTATTAGTCCATGCGGGCTGTGCCGTACAAATTGTAGATGAGGAGGAAGCGCGTTTGACCCTTGAGGCATTCCGCGAATTAGAAGAACTTGAACAAGATTACTTTAACGGAAAAATCGAAAGTCGCAGCTAGTTTGCTAGAGCGCATTCACGAATTACATAATCCAGAGGAAACTGTACGATTCATGGAAGTCTGTGGGACCCATACAGTAGCTATTTTTCGAGAGGGCATCCGTCAAATGTTGCCGAAAGGCATAGAATTGATTAGTGGTCCTGGATGTCCTGTGTGTGTGACAGACCAACAATATATGGATCAAGCCTTAGCGTATGCGGCTAGAGAGGATGTAGTCATCGCTACCTTTGGAGATATGCTGAAGATTCCTGGTACAACAGGTAATTTATGGCAGTCGAAAGAAAATGGGGCTCATATTGAAATTATTTATAGCCCTATGGAAGTACTTGGATTGAGTGAACAATATCCAGATAAAAAGATTATTTTCTTGGGTATCGGCTTTGAAACGACTATTGCTGTTATTGCAGCTACTATTCAGGCGGTGCATGCTAAGGGAGTAAAGAATGTATTTTTCTTGATTTCTCATAAATTGGTGCCACCTGCATTACGTGCTTTATTAAGTAATCCAGACCATCAAATTGAGGGCTTCTTATTGCCAGGTCATGTGAGCGTTATCATTGGAGAACAGCCGTATCAATTTTTAGCAGATGAATATCATATGCCAAGCTGTATTGCTGGCTTTGATGGTGTGGAAATTTTAGCGGCTATTGTAAATCTCTTAGAACAACGTAATGAACAGAAATTTTATGTAGGAAACACCTACCGGTCTGTGGTGGCAAAGAAGGGAAACTCAGTGGCACAACAGTTGATGGATACCTTGTACGAGCCCTCCGATGATGGTTGGCGTGGTATCGGTGTATTGCCAGCATCGGGTTTGAAATTGCGTGGAGAATGGTCCGCCTATGATGCATTGGTACAACTACCTTTGGGAACATTTACAACTAGTGATGGACCGAAAGGCTGCCAATGTGGGTCTGTTATCCAAGGGATGATTCATCCTGATGCATGTCCTTTATTTGGTAAATTGTGCACGCCTGACCATCCAGTAGGAGCTTGTATGGTTTCCGTAGAAGGTAGTTGTTCAGCTTGGTATAAATACGGTTTTTCCAGCGGTGGAATGACCTGGGAGGAATAAATGGAACGGATTCGATTAGTCCACGGCAATGGCGGTAAGTTTAGCCATGAATTGGTGGATCAATATATTGTGAAATATTTTTCTAATCCAATATTAAATGAATTACATGATGGCGCTGTATTTCCAGTTACAACGGGACGTATGGCTATGAGTACAGATTCCTATGTAGTAACACCACATATTTTCCCGGGTGGCAACATTGGGAAATTAGCTGTGTGCGGTACAGTGAATGACTTAGCCATGATGGGTGCAGTGCCTCAGTATTTGTCGTGCGGGCTCATCTTAGAAGAAGGATTGCCTATTTCTACGCTAGAAACAGTGCTAAAAACCATGTCGGAGATGGCACAACTATCTGGTGTTTCTATTGTTACAGGTGATACAAAGGTGGTAGAAAAAGGTTCCGTGGATGGCATCTATATTAATACCGCTGGGGTCGGTCTAGTGCCTGACTATGTACAGTTAGGTACGTCCTATATTGAAAGTGGTATGAAAGTCATCATTTCAGGTACCTTGGGTGACCATGCGATTGCTGTCATGGGAACTCGGTATGGATTAGATCTGCCTGATACGATACAAACAGATTGTGCGCCTTTACATAAAATGGCTCATAAGTTGTTAGAAACCTTTGGTAAAGATATTGCTTTCTTTAGAGATCCTACGCGTGGCGGCTTGGCTACTACACTACAAGAGATTGCAAACTCTGCTCAAAAAGGAATTCGTTTACAAGAATCGGCCATTCCTATTCGCGAGGAAGTGCAAGCCGTATGTCAAGTGTTAGGATACGACCCACTATACTTAGCGAATGAAGGAAAGATGATTGCTATTGTAAGTGCCGACGTAGCTGATGAGGTAGTGCAGATGATGCAGACTTTCACAGAAGGACGTGAGGCAGTGATCATCGGAGATGTGGTGAATGGCAATGCTGGAAAAGTAGGACTGCAAACAGCTGTAGGTGGTATTCGACTGCTAGATATGCTAGGTGAAGATCAAGTTCCTAGAATCTGTTAATATACTTTTGTATCATATCCTTGGATATTTCATGAAAAAATCATAGTCATGAGATATACTTATATGGAATAAAAATTTATTTTTTGATACAATGAAAAGTAAAAGGAGGATATTGCGATGAAAAAACAAATCGTAGCTGCTATGGTAGCATTCTCATTTGCCTCTGTAGGCGTAGTTGGCGTGCAACAAGCACAGGCATTTAATTTTGGTAAAGTATTAGGCACAGTATTAAAAGCTGGTGGAACTGGATTTGTAGTTGATCGTTATGGTAGTTCTATTGACGGGTATTTAAATACTCTTTTAAAACAAAATAATTTGAGTACTACATATTCAACTAAGGTAGTACCTATTGTGAGTCTTGGTCAAGGAGCTCATATTGGCGCGGCACAAGTCACAGGCCCTAGTAGTGAAGTAGAGAGAGTAGAAGCAGTAGCTCAAATGGAAGCTAGCTTTAAATCTGTTGCTCGAGTAAAGGGTTTGGTACCAATTGATAGCAAAAACCCGTTAGGTGCAAATCGTATTCAAGGCGTTGGGGTATCAGCGATTATAGATTTGAAGATTTAATATGTTAGCACGGGGTATCCCGTGCTATCTATGTGTTATTAGAGATGAGGAGATACTATGAAACGTTCTGCTGTATTGGGAGCTATGTTGGCTCTTTTGACAACTAGTGTATGGGCAGCACCAGACACAGTTTTAGAAAAAACAGAAACTTTGGAGACGACAGTGTATGGTAAAGTACAATTGGGGGCTTTGACAGATCGTGTGCATCAATTGCAAGACACTGTGTATGGAACGAAACAACAAGGTAGCATTACAGGCCAAGTGGACCATTTGTTCAATGCTGTAGAAGGACAAGGTAAACAAGTTACATTACACCAAGAAGTTAACGCGTTAGAGTGGATGTACTATGATGAAGTTCACAATGGATCCTTAGTAGAACGTATCGGACAAATGGAACGAAGTGTGAGCGGTATGGAAAATAAAGGTTCCTTGCAAAGTCGTGTCCAAAAATTAAAACAGTCTATTTTTGGCAGTCAAGTTACATTGGCGACTAAACAAGGGACTATCGCTGCGGACCAAGTATTTACCTTGACATTGACAGAACCAATTTCTTCTAAGAAAAATGCAAAAGATGATATTGTACACGTTAAATTAGCGGAAGATATTATGGATGGTGAAGTGTTATTGGTTCCGAAAGGAACTCCTGGTACTGGCCATATTACAGAGATTACAAAAGCTCGTTCTTTTGGACGCAATGCTAAGTTAAATATTGTGTTTGATCAGTTACAAGGAATTGATGGTACTATCTTTACAGCTCTTCAAGGGGAAGAAGCCAAAGCAAAAACGAAAGATGAACTGAAAGCGGCAGGTGCTTCTGTTGCTGGTGCTGTTGTATTGGGACCAGTAGGACTTGTAGGAGGATTCTTTGTAAAAGGTAAGTCTATCGATTTACCAGAAGGAACACTTGTGTACGTACAACCGGAATCTACAGTGACTATTTCTGGCATTGAAGTGCGTGGTGTAGATACAAGTGCAGCGGTACAACCAGTATCAGTGGCACAGCCTAAATCTACTGAAGAAGCAACTAGCAGTGTTGCAAAGACGACTACTACAGAAGAAGCAAAGAAAACAAAAGAGACAGTGAAACCAGCAAAAGAAGAAGCGACACAAGTAGTGCCAGATGATTCATTGATAGAAAAACCTGTCGTTATTGTGAAACGCGAAAAGGATTAGGAGATACTATGAAACAATATTCAGTAACGGCTATGACCGTATTAGCAGTTCTGGCCTGTACACATGGGTATGCCCAAACTAATACGATGCCGCTACCAGAGGTATCATCTCAGAATAAGGAAATATCTTATGTAGTACCTTCTATCACAGGGGGTGTACAAGCTAGTACCGATACAAAATTAACTCCTGTTTTGCAAATAAAGCCTGCAAAAAAAGGCGAGACCGTAATGCCAGTGGAGGAAAGCTCTCAGCCTGTACGCATTGATGCTGATAAAATGTATTATAATGGAACGACAGGAAAAGTATGGGCTAAAGGAACTGTAGAAGTAGAGCGTGGTACTCAGCAGTTGCTGACTCCAAAGGTTGAAGGGAATGTGCAAACTCAACGATACGAAAGTAAAGAAGGGTATCATTTCTTAGAAGAAAAAGGCTTGAAAAAAGATTTGCAAGGGGCCTTTATTTCTTATAATGCAAGCAACGGACAGGCACAGACAACAGATGTATTTGGCTATGCAGAACCCTATTGGGTGAAAGCGAAGGCAGCGGAGTTTGATGGGACACATGGTCACATTGAAAAAGGTTGGATTACAACTAAACATGCCATTGCCTTTAAAGGGGCTCCAGATTATCGTGTAGAGGGTGACTCTATTGATATCTACCCAGAAGATAAAGCCATTATACATAATGCAGCTTTGTATATTAAAAATACCAAAATTTTATCTTTGAAACGATATAAAGTTTCTTTGCGAAAAGACAAAAAAGGTCAATTGAATGTATTCTCTATCATTCCAAGACCAAGCTATAACTCTACCGATGGATTCGTCTTAAAAGGCAATATTGAATACCCTCTATCAAATACGTCTGACGTATTTTTGGGGTATACGGTAGGTTCTAAAGTAGGATTTAAACCATCCTTTGGATATGAAAAGGCGCTCCCTTGGGGTGAGGTGAGCTTGGCCTATACTCGTGAGTCATCTACATTGAATGCAGAAAAAGTTTGGGTTGAGAAAAAACCTGAGTTATCTATTGATACGCATGCGTACCACATTGGTCATTCGCCGTTGACAATACGTGGCGGATTGAGTATGGGACGATGGTATGAAGGTGATATTAAAGGATCCCATCATAAAATATATGGAGAAGTATCTCATGATCCATGGCATGTTTTACCATCCACAGATGTAACTGCATTTGTAGGATATCAACGAGATTATTATGGCTATAACGGACTGACAAGAACGATGCCATATTGGGGAATCGGAGCAAAAACTACCATCAATGATCGAGTGAAAGCTTGGGCTGGATATCATCAAAATAATACATCGGAAACATTGGATTCCCCATACTCCTTTGATAAAGTAGATGTAAAACATGATTTTTATTATGGTGTTAGTGTACAGGCGACGAAATTAGATCGCTTCAGCATCAATGTACAACAAGATTTGCTCACCCATCAATTACGATATGTAGATATATCTTGGCATAGAGACTTACATTCTTTTGAAGGTTCTTTAACATATAGAACGAAACAAAAGAAATGGGAGTATACATTAGTAGCTAAGGACTTTTAAGTGAGAGGATACTATGAAAAAGGTTAGAAAAGCGGTTATTCCTGCAGCAGGATTTGGTACGCGTTTTTTACCTGCTACAAAGGCACAGCCCAAAGAGATGTTGCCTATCGTAGATACACCTACGATTCAATACATTGTGCAAGAAGCCATAGATTCGGGTATTGAAGATATCCTGATTATTACAGGTCGTAACAAACGAGCGATAGAAGATCATTTTGATACTAGCGTAGAATTAGAACAGTTATTGCAACAGCAAGGGAAGCAACAACATTTAGAAATGGTACGTAATTTGGCGAATATAAAAGTTCATTACATTCGTCAAAAAACAGCTCGTGGTTTAGGTGACGCGATTTATTGCGCCAAAACTTTCATTGGAGATGAACCGTTTGCAGTGTTATTAGGCGATGATGTGGTATATAATCCACAGCGACCTTGTTTACAACAACTCATCGATTGTCACTATGCACATGATGGTGTGACAATTTTAGGTACACAGTTTGTAGCACCAGAAAAGGTGAGTTCCTATGGGATTGTATCGGGGCAGGAAATTGAATCTAATGTGTATGAAGTAGCTGGTCTTGTAGAAAAGCCATCTTTTGAATATGCTCCATCTAACTTAGCCGTGTTAGGGCGCTATATATTAACGCCAGAAATTTTTGATGAGTTAGAGAAGACACCGCAAGGTGCAGGCAATGAAATTCAACTGACCGATGCGATTGCAAGACTTTCCTCTAGAGTGCTAGCCTATTCCTATGAAGGAGTACGCTATGATATAGGAGATCGGCTAGGCTATTTAAAAGCAACTGTAGAATATGGGTTGCGAAATCCGCAGTTGGCCGAGGCTTTCAAAAGCTATTTAGAAGATTTAGATATTGATTTTATTATGAATCATACATCATAGATGGATGCGTTTTCTGAACGGATGTTATGAGGTGAGAACCTTATGACATCCGTTTTTGCATAACTATTCAGCACATGTTAAGAGTTTATTGTGATAAATATCATAAGTACTTATATTTACTGGATTGTTAGGAGGTATATAATTGACCTCATATTGTGAAATATTTAATTAAATGTTAGAATATAGGAATAAACATAAGTATATTAAGTTAGAACTGATGAGGACTACATATGTCAACAAGATTAAACTGGAAACATTCCGAAATTAAAGAGAATCCACTATTTTCTAAGTTAAGAAGTACCATTGAAACTGCTTTTTATGGAAATAATGTAACACCTATAACGACGATTGCTCAAGCCTATGAGTTGGCTGCTAAGGAACCAGGTGTCATTGTATTAGATATGCCTGTATATCGAGCGGAAGAGCAAGGGTTACCACAAGATGCAAAAGTGTTAGTCACAAATAATGGTAAAACCACTGGGCGTTATGCGAAAGCTCGTCGTATCATAGGTGATGAAGGTATTAATGAAGTTGAATTGTGCGATATTGCTCGTGAAGCAGTGTATGATAGCCGTCATAAGGAATGGATTTCTGCACAGGCCATTGTAGGATTAGATGAAGCTTTTACAGCACGTGCACATTTAATGATTCCCAAAGAACATGCTTCTATTTTATACTCTTGGGCTATTAACTTTCAGTTCTTTAATGAAGAAGTAAAAGCTTTCTATAAAGACAGTAAACAGTTGCCAGAGGGTGATATTTTTATTTATTCTGATCCAGATTATGTGGTAGAAGGACACCCAGGTGGATTGGCTATTTTTGATCCAGCTCATAATTGTGCCATGATTTTAGGGATGCGCTACTTTGGAGAGCATAAAAAGGGAACTCTTACATTGGGATGGTCCTTGGCAAATCGCTATGGCTATGTGGCATGCCACGGCGGTATGAAACGATATAATTTAAAAGATGGTTCATCCTATACGATTGGCGTGTTTGGTTTATCTGGATCTGGTAAATCTACGTTGACTCATGAACAACATGAAGGGCGCTACGATATTTCTGTGTTGCATGATGATGCGTATATCATTCATACAGAAGATTTATCTTCTATTGCATTAGAACCAACCTACTTTGATAAAATGCAAGATTATCCAGTGGAACATCCCGCTAACAAATATTTGTTAACATTACAAAACGTGGGTGTTACATTAGATGAAGACGGTAATAAAGTTGTATTGGCAGAAGATGTGCGTAATAACAATGGTCGTGCCATCAAATCTCAATTCTGGACTGATAATCGTGTGAACTTTGTGAAAGATCCAGTGAATGCTATCGTATGGTTGATGAAAGATAAAACATTGCCGCCAATTTTAAAGGTTGATGATCCAATTTTAGCGGCGACTATGGGGGCTACATTAGCAACACGTCGTTCAACAGCAGAAAAATTAGATGATCATGTAGATCCGAATGCATTGGTTATTGAACCCTATGCAAACCCATTCCGTACCTACTCTTTGCGTACAGATTATGAAAGTTATAAAAAACTATTTACTCAATCTGGCGTAGATTGTTACATCATGAATACAGGATTCTTCTTGGATAAAAAGATTCCAAAAGAAGTTACATTAGGCTTGCTAGAGGGATTAGTTGAGGGTAGCCTTAACTTTGAACCTTTCTATAAATATGAAAACTTAGAATATGTAAAAGTAGAAGGGTTTGAACCAGACTTTACAGTTCGTGAGTACCATCATATTTTGCATAAAGCATTCGAGTTCCGCTATGATTACATTGAAAAATTAAAAGGAACAAAAGATGAATTGCCAAATGAAGTACTAGATGTACTGAAAATTCTTATGTAATGGGAGAGTAGTTATGAATCAAAAATTGTCTTGGGGGTCCGTAGTCTTTATCGGAACCATGTTATTCGGTATGTTCTTTGGAGCTGGGAACTTAATTTTTCCAGTTCATTTAGGACAAGAGGCAGGTAATGCATTGTGGCCTGCAACATTAGGCTTTTTAGCTACAGCTATAGGATTACCATTCCTAGGTATTGTAGCCATGGGTGTATCTCGTAGTAATGGTTTGCAAGACTTAGTAAGTCGTGTACATCCAACATATGGTAAAATTTTTACGTTATTATTGTATATTACGATTGGTCCTGCATTCGCAATCCCAAGAACAAGTACGGTATCCTATACCATAGGATTTGAGCCATTCCTTGGCGGTATAAATCCCGATCTTGCACTAGGTGTGTTTTCTGCCGTATTTTTTATTGTAGCAATCTTATTCTCCTTGAACCCTGGTAAATTAATGACCTACATCGGTAAAGTGTTAACACCTTTATTCTTGGTGTTCTTAAGCATTTTATTGCTGACAGTAGTGATTATGCCAATGGGAGATTACAGTGCGGTTGTACCACAAGGAGAATATGCAACACATGCTTTCTTCAAAGGCTTCACAGAAGGCTATAATACTCTTGATGTATTGGCATCTTTAGCATTTGGTATCATCGTAATTCGTGCCTTACAAGGTGTAGGTGTAACAGAACCAAAAGATATTGCGATTGGTCTTGTAAAAGCTGGTTTCGTAGCTTGTTCTATTATGGCTGTAATTTATGGTTTCTTGGCTTACAGTGGTGCTACTAGTGTGACAACATTGGGTGTTGCTAAAAATGGTGGTATTACCATGGCACAAATGAATGCTTACTATTTTGGTAATACTGGGGCTATCTTATTGGCTATTATTGTTACCTTAGCCTGTTTGAAAACCTGCGTAGGTTTGATTGGTGCTTGTGGGGAAACATTTGACGAAATGTTCCCTAATACATTGGGCTACCGTGGATATGCGTATCTTACAACTGCAGTTGGTTTCTTAATTGCTAATGTAGGTTTGACAAAAATCATCGAATTGGCAATCCCTGTGTTGATGTTCTTATATCCATTGTCTATTACTATCATATTGTTATCCTTTGCAGCACCTATGTTCAAAGGAAGACGAGCAGTATATGCTTGGACAACAGCGTTTGCTTTATTTGCGGCATTAGGAGATGCCATGGCTACAGCTCCAGAAGTTATTAATACATCTGGATTTGTACAATGGGCGTTACCATACTATGGTATGCTTCCGTTTGCTTCTATCGGTATGGGATGGATTGTACCATCTATCATCGGCTTTGTACTTGGTTTAGTATACATTGCGATTGTTCCGAATAAAACAGATAGTGATATGTTTGCTAAATAATTAAGATAGCAAACAGAATATAGTTTGATAACTGTTAGCGACTAGGTCATGTTGATCTAGTCGCTTTTTGTGTAGTGTGCCTAAGAGGAGTAATACCTGTTAATGAGTGATATTACAAGTGATGAGTTCCACATATTAGGATTACTTTCATTTCATAATAGACTGAATTTTAAATTCTATAGAAAGTGGAATTTGACTATTTGCGAATACATGCGTATATGGTATAATCTGTATATCTTTCCCATAGAAAGACTGTAGGAGGTGGCGCGATGCTACCATGTAGTATAGTAGAAAGGAGATTTTTATGTGGAAAAAAGGACTGGCCCTGTTGGTGGTCTGTCTGGTTGGGGTCTTGCTGTGGCATGAATCTTCACTAGAAGCACCAGGAGGAGGCAAGATGTATCGGGTTGGCATCTTGCAATTAGCGGAGCATCCCGCATTGGATGCTGCAAATAAAGGTTTTGTAGATGGTTTGCGTGAAGAGGGTTTCGTAGATAATGTCATTATCGACCATCAAAATGCTCAAGGTGATCAATCAAATTTAAACACCATTGCGCAACGATTTGTAGCTAGGAATTCAGATTTAGTAGTGGCTATTGCTACACCTGCGGTGCAGGCGATGGCGAATGCTACGAAGGATATACCGGTGTTAGGCACGGCTGTCACTAGCTATACAACGGCTCGTTTAGTAGATAGTGATGAACATCCAGGTGGTAATGTATCAGGTACAACAGACATGGTGCCTATGGAAAAACGAGTAGAACTAGTGCATCAATTGTTACCGAATGCAAAAAAAATCGGCACTATTTATTCATCAAGTGAAGTGAATTCACAATTACAAGCAGAGAGTTTTCGAAAAGAAGCTGAAAAATACGGTATGGAATTAGTGGAAATTACTGTATCCAATGTGAATGATGTGCCACAAGCAGCGAACCAATTAGCGATTATGGGTGTTGATGCAGTATATTTCCCTACGGATAATATTATTGCTTCTTCCTATGCGAATATAGTCACTATTTTCAGCACAGCGAATTTACCAGTATTTCCATCTGATGATACATGGTTAAAAACAGGTGGATTAGCAGCCTATTCGGTAGATTTTTATAAACTAGGTGTTCAAACAGGTCATATGGCAGCACGTGTGCTACGTGGAGAAAGTACACCTGACAGTATGCCAATCGAAATGCAAAAACCGATTAAATTTGTGTTTAATCAAGACGAAGCGGATCGCTTACATATCTCAATTCCAGAAGAATTGAAACACCAGTAGTATAGTAGTAGGGGAAACCCTAAGTAGGAGGATATATGACAAACTTAATTATTAGCACCATTGCGCAAGGTCTATTATGGGCGTTGTTGGCATTGGGTGTATTTATTACTTTCAGAATATTAGACGTAGCAGATTTAACAGTAGAAGGTAGTTTTCCTATGGGAGCCGCTATTTCTGCAGTATTAATTACGATAGGTGTCAATCCATGGGTGACAGTGATTGTAGCAGGTATTGGTGGTATGATTGCCGGTGCTGTTACAGGATGGATTCATACAAAGTTAAAAATTCCCGCATTATTAGCCGGTATTTTAACAATGATTGCCTTGTACTCTGTAAACTTGCATATCATGGGAAAAGCTAATATTTCGCTTTTGCGTATGGATACGGTCTACTCCGTTATTCATAGTGTGGGTATATCCAATGCAGTGGCATTAACTATTATCGGTGTAGCGGTAACGATAGTAGTAGGGCTCTTCCTGTTCTGGTTCTTTGGCACTGAATTAGGTACATCCATTCGTGCTACTGGTGTGAATCCACAAATGATTCGTGCCCAAGGTGTGAATACAGATTCTATGATCGTTCTTGGCCTATTGCTATCTAATGGCTTTGTAGCAGTGTCTGGTGCATTAATTGCGCAATCCCAAGGGTTTGCGGATATTGGTATGGGGGTAGGAACTATTGTGATAGGCTTAGCCTCTGTTATCATCGGAGAAGTGTTATTCACCTCTTCTTCCATAGTTCGTAAACTGTTTGGTAATTCCTCATTCGTGTTGAGTTTAGTGGCTGTTGTATTTGGTTCTATTATTTACCGTATCGTAATTGCTACTGTGTTATACCTAGGTATGCCTCCAAATGATTTGAAATTATTCACTGCTATTTTAGTAGCCCTTGCTTTATCTTTACCAAAATGGCAAGGTAAATTTCGTCGTGGTTAAGGGAGGATATGCACATGTTAGAATTAAAAGGAATTGTGAAAGCCTTCCATAAAGGCACTGTGAATGAAAAAATTGCGCTTCGTGGCATTGATTTGCGATTAGAAGATGGTGACTTCGTTACCGTTATCGGCGGTAATGGAGCCGGTAAAAGTACATTGTTAAACTCTATTGCAGGAGTATTTCCAGTGGATGAAGGAATATTGCGTATCAATGATGTAGATGTGACACATATGGCAGAATACAAACGAGCTAAATACATTGGACGTGTCTTCCAAGATCCTATGTTGGGCACAGCAGGGAATATGCAAATCGAGGAGAATATGCTTCTTGCCTTGCGTCGTGGAAAGAAAATGGGATTGTCCTGGGCTTTCAAAGAGAATGAACGAGAATTGTTTAAGCAACAATTAGCGCGTCTAGGCTTAGGGTTAGAAAATCGTTTATCCTCTAGCATGGGACTGCTCAGTGGTGGCCAACGTCAATCGATTACACTATTAATGGCTACTATGTTGAAGCCCGAAGTATTATTGTTAGATGAACATACAGCAGCGCTTGATCCTAAAACTGCTGAAAAAGTATTACAACTAACAGATGAACTGGTGAAAGAACATCATTTAACAACTTTGATGATTACTCACAATATGCGTGATGCCTTACGCTTTGGTAATCGCTTAATCATGATGGATAACGGCAAAATTATTTATGATGTAAAAGGCGAAGAAAAAGCCAACTTAACCGTCCAAGATTTACTAGAACGCTTTGAAGTGGCTAGTGAAAATACCCTTAGCGATCGCATGATGCTAGGTTAAAC
Organism: Veillonella sp. CHU110; assembly: GCF_003992255.1. Taxonomy (NCBI): domain Bacteria; kingdom Bacillati; phylum Bacillota; class Negativicutes; order Veillonellales; family Veillonellaceae; genus Veillonella; species Veillonella sp. CHU110. The sequence continues at coordinate 127,728 of NZ_RQVA01000003.1, forward strand.
TACTTTACTTTTTATCTGAAATATAGTAATATAGTTAGCGATGTATAATAACCTAGGCGAGGTAATTGAGTCTCCGCCCATTACTTTGGTCTATGGAAATGTAATTTTTAGGAGGACATGAAACATGTTAACTACAGAAGCTAAAGCAGCTATTATTAAAGAATTCGCTGTTCACGAAGGTGACACTGGATCCCCAGAAGTACAAATCGCGATTTTGACAAACCGCATTGTATACTTAACAGAACATTTAAAAGAGCACAAAAAAGATCATCATTCCCGTCGTGGTCTTTTAAAATTAGTTGGTCAACGTCGTAACATGCTTGACTACCTTCGTCGTAAAGACATCGAACGCTACCGTGCGATCTTAGAAAAATTAGGCTTACGTAAATAATCTTACGTATAACAAAAAGCGGCTTCGGCCGCTTTTTTTGTTTAGAACTTTCTGACAGATACATATAGCTTGTAGGGCTATAGTATATGTAAGTTTTTTTTGGATAGTTTTGTCTATCAGTAGTATAAAATAAGTAATCTTATATTGAGTGTTATGATATAAGCATTCACAGGGGGTCATTAAGGTGTATAGATTGATAGTCGTAGTTATATAGTAGCTACATCGACTAAGAAATGATTTACAATGTTAACTATTGATGATATCCTAATAAGGAATCTTAAGGTTTGTTTTATAGTAAGAAGGGAAGTACAGATGAAACAAGTAAGACCCAATAATATACTAGGGTATATGGTTAAGAGTAAGGTGTCCTATACTATGTTGTTATCGATGATTGCATTAGCTATGAGTGGGCAAAATAGCTACGCAGTGAATGCGCAAGATATGGAAGAAATGGTGATCTTGCCAGATGTGACAGTAACGGCGACGAGAACATTACAAGATATTTCAAAAACACCTAGCTCTGTATCTGTAGTGACAGCGAAGGATATGGAAAATCGTCGAGTGGATACGGTTGCAGATGCGTTGCAATTATTGCCGGGGGTGTATAAAAGTCAAGCCTCTGCGGGTGATATTCAAATTCGCGGATTTGACTCTAAAAATATCTCCGTGCTTGTGGATGGTGTGCCGATGAATAATTCTTTCAATAATAAAGTGGATTGGGAAGTAATTCCTGTGCACTCCATTGAACGGATTGAATTAGTGCGTGGCGCTAGTTCCTCTTTATATGGTGGTAAGGGTGTTGCAGGTGTGATCAGCATCAAAACGAAACAAGTGGCACCAAAAGCTGACCGCAAGGAGATTCGTTGGCACGGTAAGGTGAATGGTGGTACCTATGGTACATGGAATAATGAACTTGGATTTGATGCTCGTGTGTCTGATCAGGTAGCCATAGGTGTATCTGCAGAAGAGCGTCGTACAAATGGGTTCCCAGGATTTTTTGTGACAGACAAAAGCAAAGCAATTACTAGTAAGGTAAAAGCGATTACACCAGATATGCCGTTGGAATTATTGAAAAGTGGTAAATATGTGTTAGGGAATCGTGGAGATAAATCTCTCCATAATAAAAATCTATCAGCGTATGTGACGATGAACTTAGGTAAAAAAGAAACGTTAACCTATCGCTATACTTATGCTAATCATAAGTACTCTTACCACAATCCAATTAGTGCGGTTACAGTAAATGGAAAGACCGTTTTTACAGGGGATATCAAGGTTAGTGATAAAAAATATGTATCTCTTAATGGCAATAGTTTCTTAGGTCATGATGCAGAGCGAGAATATCATTCTCATAGTTTGCAATATAAAAATGAAGCGAACAAATTACAGATTTCCTTGGGCTATTTAGATAAAAAGAAAGATGGCTATTCTGTGCCAACAAAAGCAACTTCAGGAGATTATGAAGGATCAGGTTCTCACTCCTTCTATCCAGGCAAAGCGTACAATCTAGATGTGCAAAAAGCATGGAAACCAGAAGGTAAACATCAGATTGTGGGGGGATTCAACTGGAAACAAGAGCAATTTGATCAAGAGAAAATTTCCTTGCAACATTGGCGTGATAAAAACTCTAAGGACAGCACGCTGTTCCCGAATGGTGTTAGCGAAACCAATACAGGGGCATCTCGCACGATGGCAGCCTTTGTACAAGATACGTATCGCCCTAACGATGATTGGGCTATTTATGCCGGACTTCGTTTAGATCATTTTAAAAAGTACGATGGGGCCCACGGGGAGTACAATAAGAAAACAAAGTCTTACGATGTCGTACATCATAATGATGGATCTTACACGGAGTTGAGTCCTAAGTTGTCCGTAGAAAGATATCTTGATGATTCTACCAACGTCTATGCATCCTATGGCCATTCCTTTGCACCGCCAACATTGTACCAAGTGTACCGCTTTGGTCAAACATCTAAAACTCCTATTTATGCAAATCCAGAGTTAGATCCAGAACATTCCGATACCTTTGAACTTGGTTTGAAAAAATCTTGGAATGAAAGTACAAAATTAAATGTAGCAGCTTTTTTCGTAAATACAAAGGATAAGATTCAACTTGTAACTTTCAAAAAAGTCGCTGGTACTAATGAGTATAAAAAATATATTAATGTAGGATCAGAAACACGTCGTGGTGTAGAATTAGAACTTCGTCACAAGTTATCTAACAAATGGTCTGTCTTTGGAAACTATACATGGCAAATGGGATATATAGAAAGTAAAGCTTTGGCCAATACAGATCAAAGTGATGGAAGAGACCAAAACTTTGAGATTCCAAGACACCTATTCCATGGTGGTTTCGAATACAATAGTGGCAAGTGGAATGCCTTATGGGATATGCAATACGTTAGTGCACGCCAAGGTAAAGATACTGCCGGTGGTGAGCCAGAGGCAGAAGATGCGTACTTCTTAACAAATGCTTCTGTAAATTACAAGGTATCCAAAGAAGCTACTTTGCAAATCGGCGTGCAAAACCTATTCAATCGTGAATATTACGCTAGAGAAGCAACAGGTGGCCGTACATACAATGTAGGGATGAAATTTAAATTTTAATATAGAAATCTATAAAATGAGATGTTCATTGTATGAATGTCTCATTTTTCATAATAAGTTTTTAAAGGGTATACGTTCATAAGTATAAGATATAGAAAAGGGTGAATATTATAATATTAAGTGTAAACATAACTAACATTCATTATATGATGATTTTCAATGACGCAAATCAGTGCTATACTATAAAATAGGGAATTTTATTTTTATAGTAAAGGGGCGTACGTATGAAAACAAAAACAAGTAAGGCGCAATTAGTGTTATTGTCCATGATTTTGTCTGCTATGACGAGTCAAGCGGTACAGGCAGTGGATACTTCTGCAGCAGAGGAAATTGTTATGTTGCCAACAGTAACAGTGACAGCTACACGGACGATGGAAGACATTGCTAAAACACCTAGCTCAGTATCTGTAGTGACACAAAAAGATATTGAAGCCAAACGGGTGGATACTGTAGCAGATGCGTTACAACTATTACCAGGCGTATACAAAAGTCAAGTTGGGAATGGTGGTTTGCAAATTCGTGGCTTTGATTCTACTAATATATTAGTATTGCTCAATGGTGTACCAATGAATAATACTTTTAATAATGGCGTAGATTGGGAAGCTATTCCAGTACATACGATTGATCGTATTGAATTGGTACGAGGGGCTAGTTCCTCACTTTATGGAGGTAGAGGTGTAGCCGGTGTTATCAGCATTCAAACAAAACAAGTAGCACCTAAAGAATCTGTACAAGATATTCATTGGCATGGACAAATAGGACATAGCTCCCATGGCACATGGAATAATGAATTAGGATTTGATGCGCGCGTATCTGATCGTGTATCTGTAGGCGTTTCTGCAGAACAACGTAGGACAGGTGGATTTCCAGGATTCTTTATAGTAGACGGTGCATACGAGTTAGAAGCAGGTGATAAAACAATTACACCAGATACGCCTATTCCGCAAACAAAGAATGGTGACTATTTGTTAGGTAGTCGTGGAGATAAAGCTTTCAATAATAAAAACTTGTCTGCTTATGCCACTGTGAAATTGAGAGACAAGGAATCCCTAACATATTCTTATTTATATACTAATAACACATATGTGTATAAGAACCCTATGAGTACAATTACAGAAAAAGGGAAACCTGTATTTGCTGGTGTTGTAAAAATCAATGATAAAGAAGGGGTAGAACTTAGAACATCTAGGTATTTAGGGTATGATGGATTACGAGAATATCATTCTCATGGTTTACAATATAAAAATGACGCTAATAAAATACAGGCTTCCTTCAGTGTATTAGACCGTAAGAAAGATGGATTCTCTAGTCCTGCCAATCCGACTACATCAGACTATAGTGGACCAGGAGATGACTCTTTCTATCCTGGAAAAACAATTAATTTTGATGCTCAAAAAATATGGGAAAATATTGGGAAGCATAGCATCGTGGCTGGTCTTAACTGGAAACAAGAAAGTTTTGATCAAAAACGCAGAGACTTAACCAATTGGCGAGACCATAGTTCTCATGATTCTACGACGTATCCAGATGGGGTTTATGAAGTGAATAAAGGGGCTACTCGGAATGTAGCGTTATTCTTACAAGATACATATCGTCCAAATGATGATTGGGCTGTGTATACGGGACTTCGCGTGGATCAATTCAAAAAATTTGATGGTCAGCATATTACATTTGATACAGGTAAGAAAGAATATAAGACACGACATCATGGGGAAGGCAATTATACAGAATGGAGCCCTAAAGTTGGCGTAGAACATTATGTAACAGACTCTTTAAATGTATATGCATCCTATGGACACTCCTTTAATCCACCGCCATTAAGTCAAGTCTATCGTTTTAGTGGTACTGTGAAAGCAAACCCAGAGTTAAATCCGGAAAAATCAGATACCTTTGAAATTGGCTTGAAAAAAGCGTGGGATACGAAGACTACATTAGGGATAACAGGGTTCTATGTAAGAACAAAAGACAAAGTGAAACTTGTAACATATTATAAAAATAAAAAAGTTGATTACAAAATGTACAGTAATGTAGACTCTGAAACTCGTCGTGGCGTGGAACTAGAGCTTCGTCATCAATTGTCGCCAGCTTGGTCTGTGTTTGGAAATTATACGTGGCAAACAGGACGTATCAACCATAATGTGATTTCACAAACCAATACGAAAGCATATGAAGAAACTATATTTGATATTCCAAAACATATCTTCCATGCTGGGATTGAGTATAACAGTGCTAAATGGAATGCTCTATGGGATACACAATATATCAGCCGTCGTCAATCTTTAGACGAAGTGACAGGGCAGTATGGAGCAGCAGATAGTTATGTTATCTCGAATCTCTCTGTGAATTACAAAGTATCCAAAGAAGCGACAATCCAACTTGGAGTACAAAATGTATTTGATCGCGTCTTCTTTGATGATGAAGCCACAGCAGGTCGTACTTACTCAGCAAGTATGAAATTCAAATTCTAATACAATATAATATTAACAGCATGAGACGTTCCGACGAGGGGCGTCTCATTTTATTGTCTACTAGATGTTGTATGACCAATTGGAATAGCACTACCATAGGCAATGGCTCTTACCAATGGTATACTAAAGAGGATATAAAGATATTCATAGTAGAGGTCTAAGTGATTCGTAAGGGGAGTATGTATGAATTATAAGCGAAATGTATTAGCAGGACTTGTTATGGCATGTTTGAGCACGGTACCATTTGTATATGGAGCATCGGCAGAGGTAGGCTTTCAACAGGTTGTGACGCAACCGGAGCGCATTGAGGTAAGCACAGCGGGGCGAGCTGTGGCGATGCGCAAATACCATGAGGTGCTCAACTATCCAGAGGGGCTGCATATTAAGGTAAATGGTGTAGGGTATGACACGGTGCAGGATAAGCACCATAATGTAACTGGTATTTATGTATTGGATGGTACGAAGTTAACTGTCCACAAGGGCTTGCAAGTAGATCTAAGTAATGCTTATCCCTATGATCAAGCGGATGAAATGGCACATTATTACATGAGTGGCATCTACGCAGGATTTGGGCGTAAACAGATTGATGACCCTAAGTATGACACAAAGGTTGTTGTTCACGGGCCTACTGTGATTCATGCTGTTGGCAATGGTGTACAGGCCAACAAAGATAGTTATGTTACATTAGATGGTCCTGTTACAATAGAAACGGTTCCGTTTCAACAGGCAGATGTGTATGCAGCTATAGTAGAAGAGGGCAGCATTGGGATTGGTACTGGACAATTAGCTGACACATATACAGCGACCTCTTTGGGGATGGGTACGGTATCCACAACTCCAGTGACTGTACAAGTGACCGGCAACTTAGGTGTGTTAAATAAAAATTATGGATTGAATCCTAATCCAGGTCGTCATGGGTCGTTCATCGACTTGCATTTGGAAACAGCTGATTCTAAATGGACTGGTGGAGCTTTAAATGAATTTGCTGAAAGTGAAAATAATCCGTATAATTCAGGTGTTGTATTGCGACTAGCGAATCAGGGAGCATGGCATAACCAGTGGCTAGGTGCGAAACGCCACCGAGCGGACCATGAAGAGTTACTAAGAAAGACTGGAAAAGGATATACTTTCACAGGCAGTCATATTCAAACTTTAATTGGTGGTGATACACAGGACACAGCGGGCATTATTTTCCAAGAAGATGAGAATCCAATTTATGTAGATACAGTAAAAGGCTATATTAAAATTGTGGATAAGCGCCCAAATACTAGTAATAAGGCACCGCTTATTGTTGTGAAAAGAAACGAAGGAGAACTTCTCTTTCTCAAATAAGAAGAATAAAATTATATTTTAATCAAGAAAAGCTTGCGTAGTATAAGTCATCTAGAGTATAATTGTATGGAAGTATTAGTACTTGGTAATAAAAGGTGGTTATATGAGTCGTAATAAGAAGGAAGAACGGCAACAGTTATTGCGCGAAAAACTGAATATTAGCCCCTTCACGACAGATGAGGAATTGGCCACATTTTTCAGTGTTAGTGTTCCTACGATACGATTGGATCGACTGGCCTTAGGAATTCCTGAATTGCGTGAACGGATTAAGGCGATGGCACAGGAACACACAGACGACCGACAGCACATCGATCGATCAGATATTGTAGGCGATGTCATCGATTTATCGGTAGGACAGTATGGCATTAGTGTTCTTAGAACTACAAAAGACATGTTAGATCGTTCTGGTTACGTGGAAGCACAATATTTGTATGCCCAAGCTAACTCTTTGGCAAGAGCAATTGTAGGAGTTCCTACGGTGATTGCTGGGGTAGGCAATATCAAATATAAAAGCCTCGTTAAGAGTGATGTTAATTTGGCGGCGAAAGCTGAGTTAGTGCGACAACGCGGAGAAAAGTTCTTTATTAAAGTAACAATCAAAGATAACATAAAAGAAGTGTTTCGCGCTAAATTCATTATGGAATCTGTGATAGAATAAAGGTGAACCATGAAGATTGCAGTAGATGCTATGGGCGGCGACTTTGCCCCTCTGGAAATAGTATTAGGCTCTATTGCCGCTGTGCACGAATATAAACATATGGAAGTCGTGCTTGTCGGTGATGAAAGTAAAATAAAAGAAATATTAGAAGATACTGGTGAATTGGATAATCCTAGAATTGCTATACATCACGCTAGTGAAGTAATCGAAATGCATGAGCATCCAAGTATTGCATTGCGCAAAAAGAAAGATGCTTCTATTGCAGTGGCAACAAAATTAGTTCGTGACAAGATTTGTGATGCAGTCATTGCACCTGGCAGTACAGGAGCAGCAGTAGCAGCAGCTTTGCTAGGGTTGGGACGCATCAAAGGAATCGAAAGACCGTGTATTGCTACACCATTACCAACAGCGAATGGTGTAACCATTATGCTAGATTCTGGCGCGAATGCAAACAGTAAACCAAAACATTTGGTACAAGGTGCCATTATGGGATATAATTACGCACAATTGTTGTTGGGAAAAGCAAATCCTACGGTAGGCCTACTCAACATAGGAGAAGAGTCTACGAAAGGCAATGAAGTTGTTCTAGAAACATATTCACTATTGCAACAGTTAAAAACAATTCCTTTCAAAGGAAATGTGGAAGGCCGTGATATTCCGAAAGGGACGGTGGATGTTGTAGTATGTGACGGCTTTGTGGGCAATGTTGTGCTTAAATTTGCAGAGGGACTTGTGTCTGTAGTACAAGAAATCCTGAAAGCAGGTATCAAGCAAAGTAGTATTATATCTAAATTGGGGGCACTATTAATTGTTCCAGTGTTTAAAAAAATAAAAAAACGTCTAGATCACACGGAAAATGGTGGAGCTCCACTATTAGGGGTAAATGGTGTGTTTATCATTTGCCACGGTAGTTCAAAGTCTAAAGAAATTATGACAGCTATCAAAATTGCTGGTGATTTAGTGGAACGGAAATTGATTGATCATATTTCCTCAAGTATTCAAGAAGAAGGGACCCTAACTTATGACAATGCTGAATAAGCCAGTCGGAATTATTGGTACCGGTAGTTATGTGCCAGAAAAAGTATTAACAAATGCCGATTTAGAAAAAATGGTGGATACCAGTGATGCTTGGATTCAAGAACGTACAGGTATTAAAGAACGCCGTATTGCTCCCGAAGGCGTAAATGCTTCAGATATGGCTACAGAAGCAGCAAAAAAAGCCTTAGAAGCAGCTAACTTAACAGCAGAAGATTTAGATTGCATCATCGTAGCTACATTGACCGGAGATATGGCAATTCCATCTACGGCATGTTTAGTACAAGCGAATCTAGGAGCTACGAAAGCAGCAGCCTTTGATTTATCTGCAGCTTGTTCAGGATATGTATACTCTTTGATTACAGCTAGTTCTTATATCAATGCGGGATTGTTTAAAAATGTCCTCGTAGTAGGCGTTGAAGTATTATCTCGTGTGGTAAACTGGGAAGATCGCAATACATGTGTTCTTTTCGGTGACGGTGCTGGAGCCGCTGTAGTATCTTCAGTAGAAGAAGGCTATGGTATGCTTGGTATGGATATGGGGGCTGACGGAAGTGGCGGAATGCATTTATGTATTCCATCTGGAGGTACCGCATTGCCACCGACTACGGAACGTCGTGAAGAAGGGTTAACTTTCATTCATATGAATGGGCAAGAAGTATATAAATTTGCTGTAAAAACAATGGGCAAAACTGTATTGAAAGCTCTAGAAATGGCAAATATGGAAGTGGAAGAATTAGATTTCTTTATTCCACATCAAGCGAATACTCGTATTATCAAATCTGCAGCAGATCGTTTGCATCTGACAGAAGATAAAGTATTTATTAATTTACCTAAGTATGGAAACACATCAGCAGCATCCATTGCGATTGCTTTAGATGAAGCAGTGCGTGCAGGAAAATTACAAAAGGGTGATAATCTTGCCGTTGCTGGATTTGGTGCAGGATTAACTTGGGCAAGTCTAGTAATGAAATGGTGCTAAGGAGGACAAGATGATTAAGACTGATATTTGTGATTTATTAGGGATAGAGTATCCCGTGCTTCAAGGTGGTATGGCTTGGTTGGGTACAGCTGAATTAGCAGCAGCTGTATCTGAAGCAGGTGGTTTGGGAATTATCGGAGCAGGTCATATGCCTCCAGATGTATTCCGTGCAGAAATTCATAAATTGAAAGAACGCACAAGCAAACCATATGGATGTAACATTATGTTGATGTCTCCATTTGTGAATGAAGTTATGGAAGTTGCTTTAGAAGAACGTGTACCGGTGATTACAACTGGGGCAGGTAATCCATCTACATGGGTACCAGCTTTCAAAGAAATCGGTACTAGAGTAATTCCTGTAGTGGCATCTGTATTATTAGCAAAACGTTTGCTTCGTGGTGGTATTGATGCAGTCATTGCAGAAGGTACTGAATCTGGTGGTCACGTAGGAGATATTACTACTATGTGTTTGATTCCTCAAATCGTTGATGCAGTGGACGTACCTGTTATTGCCGCTGGTGGTATTGCTGATGGTCGCGGTATGGCGGCAGCCTTAGCCTTGGGCGCTAGTGCAGTTCAAATGGGTTCTCGTTTCGTTGTGTCTGAAGAATGTATTGCTCATGAAAATTACAAAGAAGCTGTATTGAAAGCAAAAGATCGCTCCACTGTTATGACTGGTTTAACGACAGGTCATCCAGTTCGTATTATTGAGAACTTATTAGCTCGTAAATATCAATCCCTTGAGTTCAGCGGAGCACCAAAAGAAGCTCTTGAAAATTTAGGTGCTGGTACACTTAGAAAAGCGGCTATTGAAGGGGAAACTAAAAACGGTTCCGTTATGATTGGACAAATTGCAGGTATGTTGACTGACATTAAACCTTGCGCAACAATCATTCAAGATATTGTTCGTGAAGCAGAAGAAGTGATGTTGAACTTAAAATCTGTTATCCGATAAGCAGGAGGAAACCTTATGAAAACAGCATTTGTATTCCCTGGTCAAGGGTCTCAAAAAGTTGGTATGTTAAAAGATTTGTATGAAGTGTATCCTATCGTAAGAGAGCGTTTTGCACAAGCAGATGAAGCATTGGGATATTCCATTTCACAATTATGTTTTGAAGGTCCAGATACGGAATTAGTAAAAACAGCAAATACACAACCCGCAATTTTAACAGCTAGTGTGGCATGCTATGAAATTTTAAAAGAGAAGGGCTTTACACCTGATATCGTAGGTGGTCATAGTCTTGGTGAATACAGTGCTTTAGTAGCAGCAGGCGTTCTTGATTTTAAAGATGCTGTTTACGTAGTACATAAACGTGGTGAATACATGCAAGAAGCTGTGCCATTGGGAGAAGGTGCTATGGCTGCGATTCTAGCATTGCCTCGTGAAGAAGTGGTCCGCATCTGCGGAGAAGTGAATGATACGGTAGGATCTGTACAAGCAGTTAACTTTAACTGCCCAGGACAAATTGTAATTGCTGGTGCTACAAAAGCCGTAGAAGTGGCAGCTGAAAAAATGAAAGAAGCTGGTGCTAAGCGTGCTGTTATGTTACCAGTAAGTGCTCCTTTCCACAGCCGTTTAATGGAACCAGCTGCAAAACGCTTACAAGAAGAGTTAGATAAGATTGAAGTGAAAGATGCACAAATTCCGGTAGTAGCAAATATTACAGGAGAAATCCTAAAAGAGGGTGCTGCTATTAAAGAAGCATTAGTAACACAGGCGGCAGCGCCAGTACTTTGGGAAGATTGTGTAGCTACAATGGTAGACTTTGGTGTAACTCGATTTGTAGAAGTAGGCCCTGGCAAAGTATTGACAGGTTTTACTAAAAAAATTAACAAAGCAATGGAATTGGCAAATGTTGAAGATGAAGCATCCTTAGCAGCAGCGATTGCATTCTTACAAGGAGAATAAGATGAATTTAACAGGTAAAGTAGCCTTAGTAACAGGCGCATCTCGTGGTATTGGTCAAGCGGCTGCTATTGAATTAGCAAAAGCTGGCGCTGATATTATCGTTAACTTTATTGGAAATGAAGCAGTGGCACAAGAAACTGTGGAAGCCATTGAAGCATTAGGCCGTAAAGCGATTAAAATTAAAGCGAATGTAGGCGATGCAGATGATGTACAAGCTATGGTAGATGAAGCACATGCTACATTCGGTCATATCGACATCCTCGTAAACAATGCAGGTATCACTCGTGATGGTCTTTTAATTCGCATGAAAGATTCTGATTGGGATGAAGTACTTAACATCAACTTAAAAGGCGTGTACTTAGTGACTAAAGCTGTGGCTAAATTAATGGTAAAACAACGTGCTGGTCGCATTATCAATATGACATCTGTATCTGGTGTGACAGGTAATGTGGGTCAGGTCAATTACGCCGCTGCAAAAGCAGGGGTGATTGGCTTCACTAAAACATGTGCTAAAGAATTAGCTGCTCGTGGTATTACTGTGAATGCAATAGCACCAGGATTTATTGAAACAGCTATGACAGATGTATTACCTGAAAAAATCAAAGAAGGTATTGCAGCAACTGTGCCACTAGGCCGTATGGGTCAACCAGAAGAAATTGCTGGTGTGGTAACATTTTTAGCGTCTGACTTTGCAAGTTATATTACTGGCCAAGTTCTCAATGTAGACGGCGGAATGGTGATGTAAAAGCAAGATTCTATACATAGATTACGTGAAAGGAGGTGTACGTAATGAGCACATTTGACAAAGTAAAAGCTATTGTTGTTGAACAATTGGGCGTTGACGAATCCGAAGTGGCTATCGATTCCACTTTCATCGATGATTTGGGCGCTGACTCTCTTGACATCGTTGAATTGATCATGGCATTTGAAGAGGAATTCAATATTGAAATCCCTGATGATGTTGCTGAAAAAATCAAAACTGTAAAAGATACAGTTGATTACATCGATTCTACAAAATAAGTCTTAGCACTTATGCACCACTCTAGGGGGCTACGCCCCCTTGGTGGCTTTGCACATAGGAGGAATTATAGTGAAACTCCCTGAACTTAGAATAGGGAAATTGGTAGCCAAAGTACCAGTAATTCAAGGTGGAATGGCAATCCGATTGTCTACAGCTCGCTTGGCTGCAGCCGTTGCAAATGAAGGTGGTATCGGCCTGATTGCAGCATCTGGCATGCCTTTTGATGAATTACGATACGAAATACAATTAGCAAGAAAATTATCGCCTACGGGCATTATTGGTATAAATGCAATGGTAGCCGCTACAGAATTTTTAGGCCTTGTAAAAACGGCCATTGAAGAGGGGATTGACCTCGTAGTAGCTGGCGCTGGATTCTCTAGAGATATGTTTGCTTTAGGTCGCGAATCAGGGACTCCGATTGTACCTATCGTATCTACGCCTAAATTAGCGCGTATTTCTGAAGGATTGGGAGCTTCTGCAGTCATTGTAGAAGGCTGTGAAGCAGGTGGCCATTTAGGTACAGATCGGTCTTCTCGTGAATTAGTACCAGAGGTGGTAGCGGCTGTTAAGAATATTCCAGTCATTGGGGCTGGTGGTGTTCTTGATGGAGCAGATATTGTTGAAATGATTAAATTAGGTGCTAGTGGCGTACAAATGGGAAGCCGTTTTGCAGCTAGTGTAGAGTGTAACGCTTCGGATGAGTTGAAAAAAATGTACGTCCGTGCAGACGCGCCAGAAGATATCGTTTTAATCCAAAGTCCAGTAGGACTTCCAGGACAAGCCTTGCGCAATAAGTTTGCAGAAACAGTATTAGACGGCACAGTGCCGCCACCAACAGAATGTCATCGATGCCTTAAGCATTGTTCACACAAATTCTGTATTATAAAAGCCCTTTCACGTGCCCAACAAGGTGACGTAGAAACAGGTTTGGTATTCTCAGGTAATAATATGCGTAAAGTAGATTCCATATTACCTGTTAAAGACATTTTTGCGCGCCTCATTTCTGAAGCGGCATCCATTGATTAAACGAGATTATAAAGAGGTGTAATGATGGAAAGACGTGTTGTTATTACTGGTTTAGGTGCAGTAACACCTGTAGGAATCGGTAAAGATGACTTTTACAATGCTTTATTACGTGGAGAATCTGGTATCGGGCCTATCACTCGATTCGATGCAAGTGATTATGCAACTCGAATTGCTGGTGAAATCAAAGATTTTGACCCTACACAATTTGGTATCGATAAAAAAGAAGCTCGCCGTATGGACCGTTCTTCTGCATTTGCTATTGCAGCAGCATTCTTAGCACAAAAAGATGCAGATTTAGATTTAGATAAAGAAGATTTAGATCGTTGCGGAACAGTGGTTGGTACTGGTATTGGCGGTATTGACTCTATCCACGATGTATATGTTACATTATTTGAAAAAGGCCCAGGTCGTGTTAGTCCATTTGCAGTACCAATGATGATTGCTAACATGGTATCTGGTCGTGTATCTATTCAATTGGGATTACGTGGACCAGTTGAAACTGTCGTGACTGCATGTACATCTGGTACTAATGCAATTGGTGAAGCATTCCGTATGATTGCTCATGGTCAAGCAGATGTGATGTTCGCTGGTGGTACAGAAGCAGCTGTATCTCCTGCAGCAGTAGCTGGCTTTGCATCTATGAAAGCTATGTCTACTCGTAATGATGAGCCAACAAAAGCATCTCGTCCATTTGCTGCGGATCGTGATGGATTCGTAATGGGTGAAGGTTCTGGTATCATTGTATTAGAAGAGCTAGAACATGCAAAAGCACGTGGTGCACATATCTATGCAGAAGTAGTTGGTTATGGCACTAATGGTGATGCATATCATATTTCTTCTCCAGCACCAGGCGGTACACAAGCTCGTAAATGTATGGAATTAGCATTGAACGATGCAGGTATTGCTCCTGAACAAGTAGATTATATCAACGCTCATGGTACATCTACATCCATTAACGATGCGAATGAAACATTGGCGATTAAACAATTATTTGGTGATCATGCTAAAAAATTAGTTGTCAACTCTACAAAATCTATGACAGGTCACTTATTAGGGGCTGCTGGAGCCATCGAAGCAATTGTTATGGCAATGGCTATTGAAACTGGTAAGGTACATCCAACAATTAACTTGGACAATCCAGATCCAGAATTAGACTTAGATTATGTATCTGATGGAGCACGTGATATGAAAGTGGATGTAGCACTTTCTAACTCCTTTGGCTTTGGTGGTCACAACGGTACTATCGTTGTTCGCCGTTATGAGGCATAATTGTGAAAGCTTCTATGCATAACAAAGTATCTCGCCAGGCTCGTGAAGAATTACTTCACGAGCTTGTTGCGAATTTACATTTACCATTACAAAATATGGATGTGTTGAATCGAGCATTGACACATTCTTCGTATGCCAATGAGCATAAGCTATCTCATGAGCATCATAATGAACGATTAGAGTTTTTAGGGGATGCTGTATTGGATCTTATCATTGGAGAGTATTTATTTGTTACATATCCAGAAATGACTGAGGGTGAACTGACCCGTTTAAAAGCTTGCACCGTATGTGAAGGATCACTAGCAGATTGCAGTCGTACCTTGCAACTAGGCTCCTATTTACGCTTAGGTAAAGGAGAATTTCACTGTGGAGGTGCGAATCGTGACTCTATCTTAGCGGATACCTTTGAGGCAGTCTTGGGGGCCATCTATTTAGAGTGTGGATATAAAGTGGGAAAACAGTTCGTGTTGAGTCATTTGCATGGATATATTCAAATGGCGCTTTCAGGAAAAGTAGGTAAAGATTTTAAAACGATGCTTCAAGAGCTGGTGCAACAAAAGGGTGAATCTGTCATCCAGTATCGAGTGATTGAGGAAACGGGACCAGACCACGATAAATTCTTTACTATGGAAGTTGTTATTGATGGAGTTCCATCCGGCATAGGTTCTGGACGCAATAAGAAAACAGCGGCTCAAGCAGCAGCGCGTGAAGCCTATGAAAAGCGTATACAATAATAAGGATTGAGGGGTGGGAAACCACTCCTTTTTCTATTCTACTGGTAGGATAGAATGTATTCTCATGGTACAATAGATAGGTATATATATACTACACTTGGTAGAGGAGGCATGTATGAGGAAAGTAAATAAAGAGAAAACTAGATTACTTCCATTTTTTATCCCTCATATTGGATGCCCCTATATTTGTGTATTTTGTAATCAACCACGTATATCTGGACATCAAGAGATGGTAACGCCAACAATCATAGAGAGAGCAATAGAGAAAGCCATAGCGGAACAAGGTCAAATGGGGCAGTGGGAAGTAGCTTATTTTGGGGGGAGTTTTACAGCTATACCCAGAAAACTACAAGATACATTATTAGCTCCAGCCACGGATGCATACCGTAAAGGGTGGATTCGAGGCATTCGTATTTCGACGAGACCAGATGCTATTTGTATAGAACGGCTTCAAGAACTCTATGCAGCAGGTGTAAGAACTATAGAATTAGGGGTGCAAACCCTTAATGGTTCAATGTTAATCGATGCTAAACGAGGTCATACAGTAGAAGATGTGGAGTTGGCCTGTGCTCATATACGGCAACAAGGAATTACATTAGGAATACAACTCTTGCCAGGATTGCCCGGTGAAACATGGCAGACTTTAGTAGAAACTGCAGTACGGGCTGGTCGTTTGCAAGCAGATATATGTCGTATTTACCCTGTTCTTGTCATTGAAGATACAGAATTAGCAGATCGGGTGCGACAGGGGAGTTATACACCGCTAACAATAGAAGAAGCTGTAGCATATAGTGCTTTCTTGAAAACATATCTAGAGAAGCAGGGCACAAAAGTAATCCGTGTGGGATTACAAAGTACAGAAGATTTTGATGCAGGACGAGGGATTGTAGGTGGTCCTTATGCGCCTGCCTTTGGTGAGCTAGTTGTTAACTATCAAGTCCGACAGCATTTACAACAGACTATAGAAGAACACCGAGAAGTATTTGAAGACCCTGTCTCTATAAAGGTGGAATATGCGAGAGCACTTACATCCAAAGTGCGGGGATTAAAAAATAGTAACATTTTGTATTTTATCGAACAGTATGGTTATACTCGTTGGGAATGGAAGCAATATAAGGAAGGTTGTACCACAGAGGCAATACATATGACCATCGATGGTATCACGTATAGTATTACTCTATAAATTACGACATAGAAGTAGAATATTTTACAAATATATAGATATAATCTTTATACGTCAGTATAGTGGTACAATGTTGATAGAAAGGAAGCAGTCATGCAATTAATACGATTAGAGATGAAGGGATTTAAATCCTTTGCGGATAAAACTGTAGTGTCATTTTCTCCGGGCATGACTGGGATTGTGGGACCTAATGGCAGTGGTAAAAGTAATATCACTGATGCCATTCGGTGGGTATTAGGCGAATCGAATGTACGTCATTTGCGTGGCCAAAAAGCAGAAGATATTATCTTTTCAGGTACGGAAGCTAGACGACCGCATAATACAGCAGAGGTAAACTTAATTTTTGATAATAGCGATGGCACATTAGGTCAAGAGTTAGCAGAAATTGTTATTACCCGTCGTATGTATCGAAATGGGGAAAGTGAATTTCAAATTAATAAAAGAAATTGTCGTTTAAAAGATATCCATTTATTATTGGCAGATACAGGCTTAGGAAAAGATTCTATGGCTATTATAGGTCAGAATCGCATTGATGCTATTTTAAACAGTAAGCCAGAAGAACGGCGTCTCATATTTGAAGATGTGGCAGGTATATCTCGCTTTAAAATGAATAAAGAAGATGCTATCCGCCGTATCCATAGTACAGAACGTAATATGGAACGTTTGAATGATGTGATGAGTACCCTGGGAGATCAATTAGTAGATTTAGAAGTAAAAGCCAATACAACACGGGAATATAATCAACTATCGCAAGAGAAACGTAAGTATGATGGAGCTATTGCTTTTCATGAGTATAAAACGGCAGATCGGTTATTTACTAGGCAAGAGAATGAAAACCTATCCTATCTACGTGAGCAAGAAGAGTTAGAGGCTAGTTTAGAATCTATCCAAAGTAGTTATTCTGTAACACAGGAGGAATTGCAAAAATTCCGTGACACCCAACAAGGTATGGACGAGGAATATGCTACCTTACAAGGTAAGTTAGGAGAACTAACGGGTCAAATTGAGGTCGCACGACTCAAAGAGGCAAATATGACTGCTGAATTGCAGGAGGGAGAAGCTCAACTGAGCGCTTGGAAAGAAGAAGTTGCAGAGAAAGAGGAACATCGTGAACGGGATCTAGTATCTGTGAAAGAACAGGAAGGTGAACTAGAAGCGATTGGTCTAGATCTAACTAGTGCCGAATCTAACCTACAAACTATACGAGAGTCTCTGGGCGAAGTAAAAGCCAATTTAGATACTATGCGTTCTGCAGAGCAGCATGCTCATGAACGACACATTGCTATTGTTCGTGAAGTAGAGGAAGCTCGTCATCAGCTGACAAGAGCACAAGATAGAGAGCAACAAAAACAAGCAGATACACAGCGTTTACAGGAGACCTTACAAGATATAGCACAGGGGCTAGAAGTAGCACAAAGTGCTATGAAAGACCAAGAAACGATTGTACAGAAAGCACAAGAGCAATTAGAAAACACTCGACAATCTTTACTGGACTTGGAAACTAGTCGCCGCCAGACAAATCAAAAGTTAGTGGAAACGCAACGAGTATTGCAATCTAAAGAAGGTCGCTTGGAACTACTTCATAGTTGGGAAGAACTACACGAAGGCTATTTAGAGGGAACAAAACATGTTCTACAGGCAAAAGAGCAATGGTCTTTTCACATTCGTGGAGCTATAGGCGATGTATTCACAGTGGAAGAAAAGTTTTTAGTGGCTATTGAAACAGCCTTAGGGGGGGCCATTCATCAAGTCATTACGGATACAGCGAAGATTGCCTCTGAAGCAGTACAATATTTAAAACGTACTCAAGGCGGTCGTGTTACGTTTTTGCCTATGGATATGGTGAAAGGAAAGCGCCTCGATCATAAGGCGTTACAATCTCCACATGTATTAGGGTTAGGTGTTGACTGTATTCACTTTGATTCACAATATACGGGTGTATTTAACCAACTATTAGGTCGTACTTTAATTGTAGATACCTTGGAGCACGGATTAGCATTACAAAAAGAATACTATCAACAATTGCGTATTGTAACTCTAACAGGAGAGCAATTACAGCCAGGTGGTGCTTTAACGGGTGGTGCGACTAAACGTAAAAAAGCTTCTATTTTATCTCGTAAAGAAGAGCAAGAGACGCTAGAAAAAGATATTCATATATTGCGACAAACACTTCAAGAATTAAGTTCACAGTTGGAAACGTTTGAACAAGAGAGCGAAGCACTGGCTACGATAGGTAAAGAGTTGCGAGAAACCTATGAACAGGAAGCTCTACAATTGCGCAGTTTACAACAGGAGCAACAGCGTACAGAAGGTGAACAACTTAGCTTGAATGGAATGGTACAGACCTATAACAAGGAACTACAGGAAGCTAAAGAAACACAGGCTACATTAACGGAGAATATCAAAGTATTGTCTGAGGAGCTTTCACAGTTGGAGAATCGTGAAGGATATCAAGAGCAAGTCAATGCTTTAGTTGCACAAGAGAAAAGCTTGGAGGAACAAGATCGCTCCCAAAGTGAAGTAGTACAAGGGTTACGATTGCGATGGGAGCAAGCTAGACTGGTCTTAGAACAAAGTAGAAAAGAACTATCTCTATTAGAGCAACATATACAGGAGAAGTTACAAGCTATTGTTGGCTTGGAACGACGCCTTACACAATTAAAAGAAGACGTAGTACGATTAGGGGGTGACCCTGCATTAGAATTAGAATCAGAGAAACAAGCTTTAGAAAAACGCGTAGCCACTATTACAGAATCTCGCAAAGGTGGACAAGAAAAAGTACGTGCATGGGAATTACAATTATCTAAATTACAGGATGAACGAAATCAAAAAGAGCAGCGTCAACGAATTGTACAAAAGAAATTAGTAGACTTACAAGAAGGCTTAACAAAATATCAATTACAAGGCGAACAAGCATTGGAACAATTGGGAGCTTTAGGGTATACTAAACAAGAGGCGCAGACATTGGAAGTTTCTGGATCTGTTAATGAATGGAAACAACAACAGATAACCTTATTGCAACGTATAGACAGCTTAGGAGCTGTCAATCCAAACGCTATTATCGAATATGAAGAAGCAGTAGAAAAGTTAACGTTCTACCATGCGCAAAAAGATGATTTAGTGACTGCGAAAGAACAATTAGAAGGGGTTATTGCTGAAATTGATGGGGCTATGTCTGAACAATTGCAAGGTGTACTTGCAGACATTCGAGAGAAATTCCAACATGTGTTCTCTCAATTATTTGGTGGTGGTACTGCACAAATTGTAGTATCCAATCCAGAATCAATTTTAGAAAGTGGCATTGACTTTTATATTCAGCCACCAGGAAAGAAGCGACAACAATTGAGCTTATTGTCAGGTGGAGAACGAGCGTTGACGGTAATTGCTTTGCTTTTTGCATTGTTAGATTATCGACCGGCTCCATTCTGCGTGCTAGACGAAGTAGATGCCGCATTAGATGATGCGAATGTGGAACGATTTAGTCAGTACTTGCAAAATTTAGGAGATGCTACGCAATTCATCGTAGTAACCCATCGAAAACGAACGATGGAATCGGCCCATGTGTTACAAGGGATAACTATGGTAGAACGTGGCGTATCTCGTTTATTAACAGTAGCATTTGATGATGTAAAGGAGAATAGCGATTATGGCATTTAGTTTTTTTGACCGTGTGAAAGCGGGCTTAGAAAAGACAAAAAATAACTTTGTAAAAAAAGTGGAAACTATCGTCATTGGATATGCTGAAATTGATGATGACTTTTTAGATGATTTAGAAGCTACTATGTTGACTGGTGACTTGGGCCCTAAAACGACAACATACTTGATGAAAGAAATTCGTCGTGGTGTCACAGAAGGGATTATTAACAATACTAAGGAAGTTATGCCTTTCATGGAAGAGCGTATTACGGAAATGCTAGGTGCGCAAGAAGAAGCTTTGGAACTACATAAACCAGAAGTGATTTTGGTTGTAGGCGTGAATGGTGTTGGTAAAACGACGACAATCGCAAAACTAGCTCATTACTATGCTGAGCAAGGTAAAAAAGTAATTATTGCAGCAGGTGATACATTCCGTGCAGCAGCCTCTGAACAATTATCTATTTGGGCAGATCGTGTAGGTGTATCCATTGTAAAGCATAAAGAAGGGGCAGACCCAGCAGCAGTTGTGTTCGATGCGTGTGCGTCGGCTATTGCGAAAGAAGCTGATCTAGTGATTGTAGACACAGCTGGTCGCTTGCATACGAAAATTAACCTGATGGAAGAATTGAAAAAAATTGGTCGGGTAGCGGACAAACAAATTCCTGGTGCCCCACATCAAACTTTATTAGTCTTAGATGGCACAACAGGACAAAATGCTGTTAACCAAGCGAAGCTATTTGGTGAAGCAGTCCCTGTAACGGGTATTGTGGTGACAAAATTAGATGGCACAGCCAAAGGTGGTGTCGTTATCTCTATCAAAGAAGAGTTAGGTGTTCCAGTGCGTTGGATCGGTGTCGGTGAAAAAATGGATGATTTACGTCCTTTCAATGCGAAAGAATTTGCTAATGCCCTATTCGATAAGGGAGAATAAATGACCATGACAAGAAAGAAGTTATATGAGTATGTGGTTGATCAAAATGATATGAATGGCTATGGTGTCGATGCAGATGGCATTGAATGTGCTGTAGATATTATGGAATTTGTAGGTGGTGATTTATACCGACCGCTTACAAGATTGCTATTGAGCAATTGGAAGGAAATTGCGCAACGTATTGAACAGTATACACAAGAACAATGGGACTATGTACATTCCATTGCGGCTAATATCCAACATACATTAGAATCTGAGCATAGTGATGAAAGGCATCATTTATCAGACCAAGGTATCGCGATCTTTTTGGAAATGTTAGAAGGCGAAGATACTACTACACAAACATTGCAAGGAGATACGCCTATCACAGAAGAAGAATTGCGGCGTATCCGTGGTAAAGGGTAAACTATATAAGCAATAGAGAAAAGTTGGACCTTCGGTTCAGCTTTTCTTTTTGTATATAGTATAGTCTCACAGAGTGATTGTTGTATCTGATTTGTATCGAACATATAGTACAATACTCAGTCTATTCATGATATAATATAGAAGTTACTAGATATAGAATTAACAGTGAATATTTACGTTTATAGAGATAGACATGTAAGGAGGGACTATGAGCGGATTGCATCATTTTCCTGAGGAAGGGATTCCTTTTCAAGTAGAGGCCCCCTATTCACCGATGGGTGACCAACCAAAGGCCATCCAGTCCTTGGCAGAGGGAATTGAACGAGGGGAATGGGCACAGGTATTACTAGGTGCTACAGGTACAGGAAAAACATATACCATGGCCAAACTCATCGAAGCCGTACAAAAGCCGACTTTGATCATCGCCCACAATAAGACATTAGCAGCCCAATTGGCCAGTGAGTTCAAAAGCTTTTTCCCTAAGAATGCAGTGGAATATTTCGTGTCTTATTACGATTATTACCAACCAGAGGCGTACATTGCCTCTACCGATACATACATTGAAAAAGATGCATCCATCAATGAAGAAATTGATAAACTGCGTCACTCGGCGACAATGAATTTATTTGAACGTAAAGATGTGATCATCGTCGCATCCGTCAGCTGCATCTACGGCTTAGGGGACCCAGAGGACTATAGCACGCTCTGTGTATCTTTGCGACAAGGTCAGGAATATAGTCGAGACGATATTCTTCGTAAATTAGTATCTATCCAATATACCCGAAATGATATGAACTTTGTACGAGGTACCTTCCGTGTACAAGGGGATACGTTGGAAATTTTTCCAGCTGGCACCAGTGAAAGAGCTATTCGAGTAGAAATGTTTGGCGATGAAATCGATCGCTTAGTAGAAATCGATGTGCTCACAGGGGATGTGATTGTAGAGCGTAAACACGTAGCCATCTATCCAGCCTCTCACTATGTAACGACGAAGGAAAAATTAGACCTTGCTATCGGTCGTATCGAAACAGAGTTGGCTGAACGTTTGGCATACTTTAATGAAAATGGCCGTCTCTTAGAAGCGCAACGATTGGAGCAACGAACACGATATGACATTGAAATGATGCAGGAAATGGGCTATTGCTCGGGCATTGAAAACTACTCCCGTCTGTTGTCTAACCGTCAACCGGGAGAAGCGCCAATGACCCTTATCGACTATTTTACAGATGATTTCCTTATCATCATTGATGAATCCCATGTGACCTTGCCACAAATTCGTGCCATGTATAATGGTGACCAAGCTCGGAAACATAATTTGATCGACTATGGATTCCGCTTGCCATCGGCAGCGGATAATCGACCCTTAAAATTTGAAGAGTTTGTAGAGAGAATCAACCAAATTGTCTATGTATCTGCGACACCAGGGCCCTATGAAATGGAAGTACAAACCAATGTAGCAGAACAAATCATTCGTCCAACAGGTTTGCTAGATCCTATTATCGAAATCCGACCTATTAAGGGGCAGATGGATGATCTATTAGGAGAAATTAAAGACCGTGCGAAGTCGGATGAACGGGTCCTAGTTACTACATTGACGAAAAAAATGGCAGAAGACTTAACGAATTACCTAAAAGAGATGGGGATTCGAGTACGCTATTTACACTCCGACATTGCCACCATTGAGCGTGCCGATATCATTCGTGATTTGCGGGCTGGTGTTTTTGACGTCCTTGTAGGGATCAACTTATTACGGGAAGGTTTAGATATGCCAGAAGTATCCTTAGTGGCTATCCTAGATGCAGATAAGGAAGGTTTCTTGCGCAGTGATACATCTTTGATTCAGACCATAGGCCGTGCGGCTCGTAATGAAAAAGGGAAAGTTATTATGTATGCGGACCGCATTACGGGTTCTATGCAACGTGCTATGGATGAAACCGAACGTCGTCGTGCTTTGCAAGAGTCCTACAACACAGAGCATGGTATTACACCACGCACAGTGCGTAAGGAAGTGAAAGATTTAATTGAATTGACTAAAGTTGAAGGGGAAGTTGCTGCACCTAAAAAAGGTCGCAAACCAAGAACAGATAGCTCTGTGGTGTATGATAGTACAGCGCCGACAGAGGTGGTGGCAGAAACGGTGCAGTCACTTTCAACGAAGTCACAATACGAAACGAAAGAAGATGTGTTCAATGCTATTGAAGAGACCACACGTCTCATGAAAGCAGCAGCAAAACAATTAGAATTTGAACGAGCTGCAGAGTTGCGTGATGAATTGGGCAGATTGCGCCAAATTTGGTCAGATATGAATGAGGAATAGGAGTTATTTTGAAAGATCAATTAATTATAAAAGGAGCCCGTCAACATAATTTGAAGAACATTGATGTGGCTCTACCAAGAAATCAATTCATCGTATTAACAGGATTAAGCGGATCAGGTAAGTCATCCCTAGCCTTTGATACAATTTACGCAGAAGGACAACGCAGATATGTGGAGTCTTTATCTGCCTATGCGCGCCAGTTTTTAGGACAAATGGATAAACCAGATGTAGATTACATTGAGGGGCTTTCACCAGCTATATCCATTGACCAAAAGACAACGAGCCGTAACCCTCGCTCTACGGTGGGAACGGTGACAGAAATTTATGACTACTTGCGCTTATTATTTGCTCGTATTGGTCGAGCTTACTGCCCTACTTGTGGAGAAGAGATTGCGCAACAGACGATTGAGCAGATTACAGATTTGGTCATGAAATTACCAGAACGCACTAAAATTATGGTGATGGCTCCAGTGGTACGGGGTAAAAAAGGGCGCCATGAAAAAGTGTTGGAACAAATTCGTAAAAATGGATTTGCTCGTGTTCGCATCAATGGAGAGATACATACCTTTGAGGATGAAATCAACTTAGATAAAAATAAAAAGCATACCATTGAGATCGTCGTAGACCGTCTTGTGATCAAGGAAGGGTTAGAAAGCCGCTTAACGGACTCTTTGGAAACTGCCATTCATCATGGAGAAGGCTTTGTCATCATTCAGGAGGTAGATGGCCCAGCCCACCAATTTAGTGTTCATTTTACCTGTCCTAATGGTCATATTTCATTGCCGGAAATTGAACCTCGTATGTTTTCTTTCAACAGTCCTTTTGGGGCTTGCCCATCCTGTTTGGGTTTAGGTAGCACGATGGAGGTAGATGAGGACAGGGTGATTCCAGATCCAACGGTATCCTTTATAGATGGTGGAGTAGCACCGTTGAGCTCCAATCCTAATGCGTGGTTCATGAGACAATTAGAAGGTTTGTTGAAAGCGCATGGATATACATTAGAGGCTAATTTCGAAGAACTTCCTAAGGACTTACAAAAAGAAGTCATGTATGGTAGTACTGAGAAAGTGACTTTCGACTACGAAAATATGCGTGGAGAGGTGAAAACATTCCATACCGAATATGAAGGTATTTTGCCAATGGTGAAACGCCGTCATGCAGAGGCTACTACGGATAGCATGCGGGAAGAGTTCGAATCCTATATGTCTATTAAACCATGTACAGCTTGTAAGGGAGCTCGTTTGAAACCAGAATCCCTTGCCATCCGTGTAGGGGAAAAAAATATAGATGAAGTGACACAGCTCACGATTAGTGAAGCGGTTGACTATTTTGGCAATCTCCAGTTGACGGACCGAGAGGCTTTCATAGGGGCACAAATTTTGAAAGAAATCAATGCTCGCCTAGGATTCCTGAACAATGTGGGCTTAGATTATTTGACGATGAACCGCAGTGCCGGCACCTTATCTGGTGGGGAAGCACAGCGCATTCGTTTGGCCACACAAATTGGTTCGGGACTCGTTGGGGTCTTATATATTTTAGATGAACCGTCTATCGGTTTACACCAACGTGATAACGATCGCTTAATCGAAACACTGAAAGGCTTGCGTGACTTAGGAAATACCTTACTCGTAGTAGAACACGATGAAGATACGATGTTAGCGGCGGATTATTTGGTAGATATTGGACCTGCGGCAGGTGAACATGGTGGTCAAATCGTGGCGCAAGGTACAGTACCAGAGGTGATGGCTGTAAAAGAATCCATTACTGGTCAATATTTAAGTGGTCAAAAATATATTCCATTACCAAAAGAACGTAGAAAGCCTACGAAAGCCTGCTTAGAAATCCGAGGGGCCAAAGAGAACAACCTAAAACAAGTGAATGTGAAATTCCCTATCGGATTATTCACTGTCGTAACAGGCGTCAGTGGATCTGGTAAATCTACACTGATTAACGAAATCTTATATAAAGGCGTAGCCAATGCACTGTACAGAAATCATCACAAGGTGGGAGCGCACAAGGAGATTCGTGGCTTAGAGTACGTAGATAAAATCATCAATATTGACCAAAGTCCAATCGGTCGAACACCACGTTCTAATCCTGCCACCTATACAGGGGTCTTCGATGCTATTCGTGAGTTATATAGTCAAACCAATGAAGCGAAGATTCGTGGCTATAAAGCAGGGCGATTTAGCTTTAACGTCAAAGGCGGTCGTTGTGAAGCGTGTCGTGGTGATGGTATCATCAAAATCGAAATGCATTTCTTGCCAGATGTGTATATACCGTGTGAGGTATGTAAAGGAGCTCGATACAATCGAGAGACCATGGAAGTGAAATATAAAGGTAAAAGCATTGCCGATGTATTGGACATGGTCGTGGATGAAGCGGTAGACTTCTTTAGTGCTATTCCAAAAATTCACCGCAAATTGGTGACTTTACAAGAAGTAGGTCTAGGCTATATTCGATTAGGACAAGCGGCAACTACCTTGTCTGGTGGGGAAGCACAACGGGTTAAACTAGCCACTGAGCTGGCTCGTCGTAGTACAGGGAAAACCTTATATATCCTAGATGAGCCGACTACTGGATTACATGTAGAAGATATCCGGAAATTGCTAGAAGTATTGCAAAAGCTTACCGATGGTGGCGATACAGTGGTGGTCATCGAGCATAATTTAGATGTCATCAAAACGGCGGACCATATTATTGACTTAGGTCCAGAAGGTGGTTTCCGTGGTGGTACGATTGTGGGTACTGGCACACCTGAGGAGATTGCTGCTTTACCTGACAGTTACACAGGCAAATTCTTAGGTCCTGTGTTAGAGAAAACTAGGAATTATATGGAACAACATCCGTTGCCTACTGAGGACACACCATGAATCCTATCGACAGACAACTACAAGCAGAAGAAGTTAATTTCCAGCCATCTCGTCAACAGGATATGATGATGGGTGATGCGGAACAGCAAGCCTATATTTTGGAAAAGGTGAGTCATCTGCCGACCACGCCGGGGGTTTATTTGTGGCGTGACAAGTACCAGCGCATTATCTATGTTGGAAAGGCCATCAACCTGCGCAATCGAGTGCGGTCCTATGTGCAACAAGATGTGAACCGATCCGTGAAAGTGACCGCCATGATGCGTCGTGCTTGGGATGTGGAAACGATCCAAACAAAAACAGAAATGGAAGCTCTTATCCTAGAGGCAACGTTAATTAAGGAACACCATCCAAAATATAATATTATGCTTCGAGATGATAAGACATATCCTTACGTAAAAGTCACTGTGCAAGAAGACTTTCCACGCCTCTTTATGACTCGTCGTTTAGAACGTGATGGAGCGAAGTATTTTGGACCTTTCACAGATGTGACAGCAGTGCACCATGTGCTGCGTATCTTGCGGTCCTATTATCCACTGCGCACTTGTAAAAGTATGAAAGTAGAAAGACCTTGTTTGCAATATCATATGCATTATTGCGAAGGGCCTTGCATGCAGTATGTAACGGTGGAGGCCTATCGTAAATATATCGATGATATTGTAGCTCTCTTTGAAGGGAAACAAGTACAGGTTATCCAAGAGATTACGTCCAAGATGGAGCAAGCTTCAGAGGACTTGGAGTTTGAACTAGCAGCCAAGTATCGTGATGATTTATTGAGTATCCAAAAGGTACAAGAAAAACAACGCATGGTCACACAGCGAGGTGATATGGATGTATTAGGTATGGCTATCGATGGCCCTATGGCGTGTATTCAACTGTTTTTCATTCGCAGCGGCCGTTTGTTGGGGCGAGAAAATTACTTTGTCCAACATGAAGGGGATAGCCCAGAGCTAGTGATGACGGAGTTCATTAAACAGTATTATGGAGGGTCTACGTTCATACCTAAAGAATTGCTATTGCCTATGGATAGTGTGGATCGTGAGCTATTTAGTGAATGGTTCACCTCTATGAAAGGGCAACAGGTGGACGTATCTGTACCTCAACGGGGCTATAAAAAAGACCTCATCAAGATGGCGGAGGAAAATGCGCAGAATTTTTTAGCAGAACGTCGTCGTCAATGGCAATACACGATAGATAAATCCGGTGGTGCCGTAAAAAAATTAGCAGAAGTGCTCGACTTGCCACGATTGCCAGAGCGCATGGAATGTTATGATATTTCTCATATGCAAGGGGCGGAAACGGTGGCATCCATGGTCGTCTTTGAAGGTGGAAAGCCGGCGAAACGAGAGTATCGAAGATTCAAGCTAAAAACAGTACAAGGGAAGCCTGACGATTTTGCATCCATGGCGGAGATTATGGAACGACGCTACGGCAATGAAAAAGATTGGCCTATGCCAGATTTGATTATCATCGATGGTGGTAAAGGTCAGTTAAATGCAGCATTACCAGTCATCCGTGCTATGGGTGTTACTGATGTGCCGGTCATATCCTTGGCAAAACGAATCGAAGAAGTGTTCGTCGAAGGGGAGTCGGAAAGTATTATTCTAGAACACCATACGCCTGAATTACAACTACTGCAGCAAATTCGTGATGAAGCGCATCGATTTGCCATTACTTACCATCGCAGATTACGTGGAAAGCGAAACTTAGAATCTGTTCTGGATCATGTAGAGGGTATAGGACCAAAACGAAGAAAAGCGCTGTATAAGCATTTTGGGAACTTAGATGCCATGCGAGTAGCGGAGTTGGAAGAATTGGAGAGTGTGGAGGGAATGAACAAAAAAGCGGCTTTGGCTGTATATGAGTTCTTTCGGCGAAACTCACGTTAAGGGAAACGAGCAACAGTGGTTTGTGGCGTTTTGTATGAATTGTATAAAGGAAAGAGCACGACACATTCCTTCACAAACTGATCCTACGGTAGGTTTGCTCCGGAATATGTCGTGCTCTTTTTGTATTTGTGTCATTCAGGTAATACAGAAACGCCACAAAGGCGCTATCATTGGTAGTATATCTTAAGGAATTGTTGCTCGTTTTTTGTTTAGATTAATTTTGATGCTCTCGGAATGAACTCTTCCACAGGTGGGGCGCCGAGGGAAAGAGCGTTACTTGGTTTGTTATGAAATCTTGTGGCGATTTATCTAGAATGTGCAAAGGAAAGAGCACGACACATTCCTTCACAAACTGATCCTACGGTAGGTTTGTTCCGGAATATGTTGTGCTCTTTTGGTTATGTTTTATTTTGGCAATGAAATTGCCACAAGATGTTCTACGCTAGCGCTGCGTTCCTTATGATGGATTGCTCGTTTTTAGTGTTGTTTGATTTAGTCAATGATAATGCCACAAGATATTCCACGCTAGTGCGGCGTTTCTTAGTGGATAGCTTGTCTCATTTGTAAAAATTATCTTTCAAAAGATAACGTTTTGCATATTTTATGCTATAATGAAAATACAGAAGGACTACCGACGTGAGTTGGGCTCATCTCTTCCTACTATAGGAGGAGGTGGTACTATGAAAAAATATGAAAAAATTAGCTTAATTATTTCTATTTTAACATTAGTAGTTAATATAATTGCTTTATATAAGTAATGACAACGCCTAACGACATAAGGTTTCCTAGACCTTAATACGTTAGGCGCATCTATTTTTGTGTTTAGAGATGAGCCTAACGCCTCAGACACGTTGGTGGCTCTTCTTTTATTACACATAGTATACCATATTTTTATATAAATTACAAAAATTGTTACCTATAACTCTCTGTTGCTATGAACGACATATGATATTGTCATAGTGTACACATAAATGAATTTGTCAAAGCATAGTACAATAAAAAAGATCACGATATTCTCCTCACAAATGGTAAGTCGTTGTGTTTGGGATACATCGTGATCTTCTTTTATGTTTGGGTGTTAGTTAGTATCTCTTTCATCGTCTTCGTTAGGTGCCAACATGGAGTAGAAGGCCCATAGTAAGAGGAACCAGAATGGTGTAAACATGAGGGCGATACGTGTATCGCTTTGTAATGCTAGTACCACCAAGATGAATACAAAAAATGCTAGGATCAAGTAATTCATGAACGGGTACAGTGGCATTTTAAAGGTGGATTGTTTTGCCAATTCTGGATTCGTTTTACGATATTTGAGGTGACATACAACAATGATGGCCCAAATATAAATAAAACAGAATGTAGAGATGGACGTAATCATAATGAATACGCTTTCAGGCATAACATAGTTCAAAACTACAGTAAACAATAAGGCTGCAGCAGAGAATAGTGTTGCCTGATACGGCACGGAATGATTTGTCAATCGGCGCATTCGACTAGGGGCATGTCCACGTTTAGATAATGCGTAGATCATACGGCTTGTGGAGAAGATACCAGAGTTGGTAGCAGAGGCTGCTGATGTGAGGACTACAAAGTTCACGATACTAGCAGCAGCTAGGATTCCCACCGCATTAAATACAGCCACAAATGGGCTAGAATTTGGGTCTACTGCAATCCATGGATAGATACTCATGATGATTGCAAGAGATCCAATATAGAATAGAATAATTCGCAATGGAATGTTATTGATAGCCATAGGGATAACTTTTTTCGGATTTTCCGTTTCCCCAGCTGTGAGGCCTACGAGTTCAATGCCTGTGAAAGCAAATACTACCATTTGGAAAGATAAGATGAAGCCCATCGGCCCATTTGGGAACCAACCACCGTAATTCCAAAGGTTATCAAAGGCAGCTGCTCCTGCATTGGTAGTGAATCCTGTGAGGATCATGATAAGACCAATAATGATGAGTGATACAATGGCAATTACTTTTATTAAAGCAAACCAGAACTCCATTTCACCGAAGTGTTTTACCGCTGTCAGATTCATAACGAGTAAGACTGCCAGTACAACGAGGGCCGGAATCCACTGTGGCATCCAAGGGAGCCAGTATTGCATGTACAAGCCGACGGCTGTTAAATCCGCCATGGCTAGTGAAAGCCAGCAGAACCAATAGGTCCAACCAGTAATAAAGGCGGCTCGATCACCTAAATATTCCTCTACAAAGTCGATGAAAGAATGGTGATTTAAGTTGGAAAGCAATAACTCGCCCAATGCACGCATGATGAAGAAGCAAATAATACCTGTAATCATATACGTGAGGAGGATGGAAGGGCCCGCTAAACTAATAGATCGCCCAGAGCCAAGGAATAAACCGGTACCGATGGCACCACCAATGGCTAATAATTGAACGTGGCGATTTTTAAGACCACGCTTTAACTCTTGTTGCGAGTCCGTCATAGTAAAACCTCCTTAATACAATATAAACTTTTATATTTGATAATAGTAAACTATTTTCTATAGAATGTCAATTAATACTAGTGAATTACTATGGTTAGATAAAAAAGAACGACAAAATGTATGCACTTACTAGATTAGTGGTTAATACGATAGATGTCGTTCTTTTGTATGTTACTTTTCTATATGTATGTCAATATAGGAATAAAAATTAGCGGCTAATACATATTTACATGCACGTAAGGTATATATAAAGTATAGATGCTAAGTTACACTAAGTTTTTATATAAGTCATCTAGGATGCATTGCGCCACCGTTTCTGGAGTTCCATTATTTAAAACTTGTACTTGTCGGAATGTTGCATACAGTGCTGCTCGTTCATTGTACAATTGTTGTAATCGTTCTATGCCACCAGAAGAGAGAACGCGGCCTGTTGTATCCAGTTCTTCTAAGGGACGATAAATTTCGTAGATACGTCCATTTTGCCGTAGAGGAGCAAAGTTTTCTGGTATGGTAACAGCACCGCCACCTGTAGAGATGAGGAGACCTGTTTGTTTGCCTACATCGGCAATAATCTTTGCTTCTATAGTGCGGAATGCAGGCTCACCGTGAGTCAAAATATAATCGCTTATGGAACCGACTTCCTCTGTAATACGATTGTCTATGTCTACTAGTGTTCGCCCTGTTAGCTTTGCTAAAGCTTCGCCAATGGTACTCTTACCAGATCCAGGCATGCCGATTAAGACGATGTTTTCTTGGACTTGTCGAAACTGTTTGTATAGATCTACAAGGATACTTTCATCATAGGTACGACCTAAAAATAGAGCGCTAGCGGCAATGGCTTGGGCTAATAAGAAGATGAGGCCATTCACATGAGGGATACCCAATGTTTCGGCTTCTAATAAAATCCCTGTGCGATGTGGATTGTATACTAAGTCTATCACCCCTTCCAATCGTGTGAATGGGGCTAACTGAATACTTTGATTAGGACAGTGGGGATACATGCCCACAGGTGTACAGTTGATGATAATTTGTGCTCGCTCGTAAAACTGTGCGATGTGCTCATATTTAGGGAATTGATGACGGCTGATATGGGTAATGGATGCTGCGCCTAGACGCTCTAAGGCAACATGAACTGTATTTGAAGAAGCCCCATCACCTAGGATGAGGCAATGTTTTCCTTTGACGACAATATTAGACCAAGATAGCGTAGCCAAGAATCCATCATAATCCGTGTTAGTTCCATACCAGGAACCATTTTTTTGTCTTACCATAGTATTTACACAACCAATGGACTCTGCTATATCACTAATGCGTTGACAAGCTTGCATGGCATTGATTTTATAGGGAATAGTAATATTCAAGCCTTGTAAGTCAGAACGATTAAAAAAATCTTGTAGTTGGTCTGGTTCCATTTCAAATATGTCATAGGATGTATTTCCTAAGGCTTTATGAATCATGGGGGAGTAGGTATGACCAAGGGTGCGACCTAATAATCCAAACATTTACACCTCCAACGTACGATGACTGAAATGACGGAATGCATGTGGATCATGCTCCAGTACAAAATCTAAGAGCACAAGAGCCGTTAAGGCTTCTACCACAGGAACGGCACGTAGTGCTACACAAGGATCATGACGGCCTTTAATCTGCAACAGTTCAGGGCTATGCTTGCTTAGTGAGACGGAAGATTGCTCATGGTAAATGGATGGCGTAGGTTTGATACCAACCTGCATGACGAGAGGCATACCATTAGTAATACCACCTTGGATACCACCGCTGTTATTTTTCTCTGTACGAATCCCTTCGTCAGTGATGATAAACGGATCATTTTGCTCACTGCCACGAGAGGAACAACCAGGGAAACCAGACCCGAAGGAGATGCCTTTCACCGCAGGCATACCAAAGAGTGTAGCCCCTAAGCGATTTTCTATGCCATCATAATTGGGATTCCCCATGCCAACAGGTAAACCGGTAGCAAATACTTCTACGATACCACCAGTGGAATCGCCAGATGTTTTTAGTTCTAGCACGAGTTGCTCTGCTGCATGGCGTTGTACACGATCTAACATAGGAATGGCTTCTGTGCTGATACTAGCGAGTTTATCCATAGGTGGATTGGTATAATCGACAGGTACATCTTGGACAGGGCCCACTTGTGCTAAGCGGGCTCGTACGTGAATGCCAATGGATTCTAATAGTTGTATAGCAATGCCACCAGCTACGCACACAGGAGCTGTAATGCGAGCAGAAAAATGGCCGCCCCCACGCATATCCACATAGTCGCCATAGCGCATGCGTGCTGTGTAATCCGCATGGGATGGGCGTGGTACATCTCGCAAATTATCGTAATCACCACTTTGTTGTGATGTATTTTGAATGGTAAAAGCCAAAGGAGATCCGCTCAGTCTGCCTTGTACGATACCAGCTTGAAACTCAGGGATATCTGCTTCTTTTCGTTGAGTTTGTAATTGATGTTGACCGGGAGCCCGTCGTTTTAGGAAATCTTGCAAGGTTTCTAGATTGACTGGAAACCCACAAGGAAGTCCGTCCACAACTCCGCCAATAGCTTGACCGTGAGAAGCTCCAAAGGTGGAGACTTTCACAGTACGACCGAAATAGGATGCCATAATTACTCCTTACTTGTTAAATACGTTTATATGCTATGCGTTTCGCCACCCAATCGTTTCCAATCTGTAAAGAAATGAGGGTATGATTTACTGATGGCTTCGCTGTCCTTTAGAATCATAGGGGATGTAGCGATGAGGGCGTTTAATGCACCAGCCATGACGAGGCGATGGTCGTTGACACAGTCCACGGTGCCTCCCATAAGAGTACCTGTTCCAGTGATGTATAGATTATCTCCTTCGATACGAACGGTGCCTCCAGAATCACGGACTAATTGTGCCACCGCTTCTAAACGATCTGATTCCTTTAATCGAAGTCGAGCCCCATTGATGAAAGAAGATTCGCCTTCTATGGAGCAAGCTAAGCTAGAAAGAATAGGTAATAAATCTGGCATTTGTTCTAAATTTACATGGATTGGCTCATGCGCTTTGCCACTGACTGTTATAGCAGTGCTATCCCAAGTACAAGTGACACCAGCACTTTCCAGAATGGAAAGAATCCGTTTATCTGCCTGTACAGAATTTGGACGCAAGCCTGTGACAGTGATAGATTGACCTGTCATAGCGGCCGCCACTAACCAAATAGCACCATTGGACCAATCTCCTTCAATAGGGTATTGTTCGTTGCCGTGGAAGTACTGATTCTCTTCGATGGTAAAACGTGGATGCCCCTCTTTGGTGGAGCCTTCTGTTACGTGTACACCAAAGTCTTTCATCGTTTCTATGGTTAATGTTACATAGTCTTTTGATTGTAAGGAACTCGTGCAATTTACGGTGGTATGTTCTAGTTGTGGAGCCGCCAGAAGAAGACCGGAGAAGAATTGAGAGCTTACGGACCCCGTCATGGAGAAGGTACCACCTTGTAATCGTCCTGTCATAGTGAAAGGTGGGGCCTCTTGCGAAAAGGATACTCCATGAGATTTCATTTCACTGAGCAATGGTTCTAAAGGTCGTTCTGGTAGACGCCCTTTGGCATCGACCTCCACAGTGTCGCAAATAGAAGTGGACACAGGTAAGAGCAAGCGCAAGGTCGTGCCTGATTCGTGTGGCAATACATGTCCCATAGTAGGAACAGAGCCCGGAGTGACATGAGCCACACCATTTTCATAGGTGATCGTTGCGCCAAGGGATCGTAGTGAATCCATAGTAGCATCAATGTCCTTAGAAGAATGGGAAATTAAAATAGTGCTAGGACTCGTTGCTAAAGAGGCTGCGATAAGTGCCCGATGGGCGTGTGCTTTCGCAGGAATTGATGGAATTGTGCCACGTAAGAGCACATTGGAAACATGTTGCATAGGAATCCTTTCTGTTATGGTTGTGCTATCACCATGGGATGATGATTACAAGATAACGATAAAAGGTAAAACGTAAAACGTAAAATGTAATTTGTTTAGTATATGATACATACCAACGCTAGAATGTGTGTCTATCCTAATTAGTTTTGTTATGGATACTAACAATAAAATATTGAGTACTATACTTATATATGGCAGTAGGTAGCAAGTTCTTGGAAGGTTACTTGTTTTAGTACCGATGTGCCATACCCTGTAGGAACCACGATGGTAATAGAAGAACCAGATGCTTTTTTGTCATGACTGGCTTCTTCTAAAATTACATCTTTTGGAATCGTCGTTGTGGTTGGTAATTGGTGGGAAAGTAATAAGTTTTCAATCATAGGAATTATGGTAGGCTCGAGCTCCTTGTGTACTATAGCACCTTTTGCCATGATAAGCAATCCCAATGCAACAGCATTACCGTGAGGGATGGTGAAAGCACTACCGTGTTCGATGCCATGTCCAAAGGTATGACCTAAGTTCAAGGTGGCACGAAGGCCACTTTCTTTTTCATCTACTTCCACCACATGGGCTTTGATACGCACACATTGCGAGATGATGGAGTCCACATCTTCAGGATACTGTAAGAGCGGTCGTTCACGAAGTTGATCTAACAATTCGGGATGTCCTAAGAAACCATATTTGATGATTTCCCCACATCCATTAATCCATTCTTCTTTAGGTAAAGTGGAGAGTGTTTCTGGATCGCAGAGAACAAGGATAGGTTGTTTGAAAGCACCCCATAAATTTTTACCGCACCCTAGGTTAACTGCTGTTTTACCACCTACAGAGGAATCGACGGCTGCTAATAAAGAGGTAGGTACTTGTACATAATCGATACCTCGTAAGTAGGTAGCAGCAGCGAACCCAGCAAGGTCGCCGACGACGCCACCACCTAACGCGATGATGAGGTCTTTACGAGTCAATTTTGCGTTTCCTAATGTTTCTATTAGATCTATGAGACGATGGCCGTTCTTTTCACTTTCACCGTGAGGGAAGGTGTAAGTATGAATGGTGTAGCCTGCTGCTTCTAGAGATTTAGAAACTGTAGATGCATAGAGAGGGCCCACATTGTCATCGGTGACAATCATGACGGAACAAGTGGGTTTGATAGGTTGCAAGTACTCAGCTATACGAGACAAGCTATTCCGTTCGATAATGACATCGTAAGCAGTGGAGGCTTGAATATGAATCGTATCCATAGGAGTGACCTATTTATGACCTAATGCGTCACGTAATGTCAACACTTGGTTTGCCAAAGTAGCGAATTGCTCTGGGCGTAAGGATTGCGGACCATCGCATAATGCTTTTTCTGGATTGTTGTGAACTTCAATCATTAAACCATCAGCACCGCCACCAACAGAGGCTAAGGACAGGGACGGAACCATACGGCTCATACCAGCTGCATGACTTGGGTCCATGATGATTGGTAAGTGGGATAACTCGTGCATCATTGGAATAGCAGTTACATCTAAAGTATTACGAGTGCGTGTTTCGAAGGTGCGAATACCGCGCTCGCAAAGAACGATTTGTTCATTCCCTTCGCTCATGATATACTCCGCAGCCATTAACCATTCTTCGTATGTTGCACATAGACCACGTTTTAATAAGATTGGTTTGCGCAATTTACCAACTTCTTTTAACAAGTTGAAGTTTTGCATATTACGAGCGCCGATTTGTAGCATATCTACATTATCGAAGTATTCCAATTGGGAGATATCCATGACTTCAGATACGATAGGTAGACCAGTTTCTTTCTTAGCAGCTTCTAATAAGGCTAAACCACTTGGTCCCATACCTTGGAAAGAGTATGGAGAAGTACGAGGTTTGAAAGCGCCACCACGAAGGATACCAGCGCCAGCTGCTTTCACAGCTTTGGCTACTTCGATGACTTGTTCTGGTGTTTCTACGGAACAAGGACCAGCGATGATAGTGAAGTGACCGCCACCGATTTTAGCATCCCCTACCGTAACCACAGTGTCTTGTGGATGGAACTTACGATTTGCTTTTTTGAAAGGCTCCTGAATACGCATTACTTTTTCTACGTATGGAAGGGATTCAATAACGCGTAAGTCGACACGGGATGTATCACCGATTAAACCGATAATATCTTGTTGTTCTCCATGGACAGGATGTAATGTAACGCCAGTGGCTTCTAGTAGTTGACGTAGTTCTGCAATTTGTGCTTTAGTTGCTGTAGTGTGTAATCGAATAATCATAATGTCCTCCTAAAATAAATCTTTCATGTATTGCATAGGTAATCTTGAGTGGTGGTATAGGAAGATATAACAAAAAGGGCTACCCGCCTATACCTAGTACGGGTAGCCCTTACCACTATTTAAAGCCACTCAGTGATGATACCTGAATTAGCGTAGCTCAAATAGTTCTTTACCCGCATTGTGGATAAAGAACCAATAAAATGTATTTGCATTTGTTGTAGCTAAATTGATTTGGTTCATCATTGTTGTGACTCCTTTCTTTCAATAATTGCGTTTAGTATACTCTTTTTATATGAGTTTGGCAAGAGTAAATTTTACATATAGAGATGATTAAATGTATCAACAATTAAGTCAATTGTATAATATTTTATAGTATGGTTTCTATTGTAAATGGGAAGGATACTTAAATAATATGTATGGCTACCATTAATCCATTTAGCGGATCTATATATGTCTAAATTATTCATTGAATCTTTTGGAGAGCCATAATGATTTCCTAGAGTATTATACATAGAGTCATAAATTTGAATTGCATTCTCTTTATTTTTAGAGTTGAAACGGCTAGTAATAGTACGAACATGGTTTGTATTATCAAAGGTTGCAAAAGAAGTTTGGGTTAAATTATAATCGGGCTGTTCTCTTTGAATAGCAAAAAAATTAGATTCATTGCTGATTTCCCAACCAGTAACATTTGTAAAATTCTGATATAGATCACTTTTGGGCATGCCAATATACATTGTATGGATATACTCAGGATTATCACTAATCGCCTTGGCCTCTTTTATAGGATCAAAAGCATTGATTTGTGAATAAGAAAGTAGTGTGATGCATAATGCCATACAGGCTATCGAAAAACTTTTGAAAGGTGATACTGAAGTGCTCATGGACAATACCTCATTGTAATAACTCAATATAATTATATTTTTAAAGCATAGGAAAAAGAGTTACAGATTCTGTTGTTTTAAGAACCTGTTCTTGACTCTTATTATACTACGTATATGTATTTTATAGAAAGGTGGGTAAATAGATTATTCTATACTAAATAAGGGAAGTAAAGTCCGTAATCTTGTAGGTGGTGCAAATCCAACAGCAGCAGGGACAATTCATCCTATCGATGCGCGCCCTATTACGATTTAAAACTATACTGGTTTTGTAAGGGCTGATTACAAACCAGGTGTTCCAGCAAGCGAAGCTGGCAAAGGTCGGATCATATATGGATCCTAGTGTAGAATTCATTGTAGGTCGTTTGAACGACGTATCCTATGATGCTAATATTGTTAATGGTGGATCTATGCATGTGAAAGCTGATGCGGTTAACTCTGCGGTAGGTCGATTGGGATTTGGCATTGGCATAGAAACAGAAACATCCAACATCTTTGCAAAACTCGAATTGGCTCATGAATTCTCAAGTAAGGTTAATACGATATAACTTTTAATTAAATCTTGCATTAATAGTCCTTATAGCGTATGCTGTAAGGGCTATTAGTATGTAAGGAGTATAGTATGGTAAAAGTCTTATTTATCTGTCATGGAAATATTTGTCGTTCTACGATGGCAGAGTTTTATATGAAGCATATCGTTAACAAGCAAGGTTTAACCGATTCTATTTATATTGAATCCGCTGCTACATCTCGTGAGGAGATAGGAAATGATACCCATTATGG
This sequence comes from Veillonella sp. CHU110, assembly GCF_003992255.1. NCBI lineage: Bacteria > Bacillati > Bacillota > Negativicutes > Veillonellales > Veillonellaceae > Veillonella > Veillonella sp. CHU110. Next base: position 166,681 of record NZ_RQVA01000003.1, read on the forward strand.
AACTAAGCAAAAATTAGATGAAATGGATATCCCCTATACTCGTCGTAAGGCCCGTCAAGTAACGATGGATGATTACCGTAAGTTTGATTACCTCATTATAATGGATGAAAATAATGCACGAAACTTACGTCTAATTATTGATGATGTTGACCATAAGGTGTATAAGGCTATGACCTTTGTTGGAGAAAGCCGAGATGTAAAAGACCCGTGGTATACGGGGAATTTTGACGAAACTTATGATGATATAAGTCGTAGCTGTGATGCCTTATTAGAGTTGATCAAAGAGCAATTATAAGAAAAATATACAATGTAATAAGACCCCAGTGTTATCTGAATTAGATATAACATTGGGGATTTTTATAGAAATTCAAATTGGGCTCAAAGTTTGGCTCAAATGCAAAAAATAGATTCTCAACAACGGTGAGAATCCAGTCATATCAATGGTGCGCCTAGCAGGAATCGAACCTGCGCACCCGGTTCCGGAGACCGGCGCTCTATCCCCTGAGCTATAGGCGCTTGTATACCGTTAAAGTATACCATGAAATAATAGGTAGGACAATAGGGGAAAGAATAACTCAAAGAAGAGTATCTCGAATATCAAATGTATATTTTGTAATAATATATTGAAACAAATAGTGTCTTATCATGCTTTCATATACAAGGACAGCTTACTTGTGTTATAATATACTAATTCGCATGATACATATACAAGATTTTAAAGGAGGACCCTTTTATATATGCAAATTAAATTTGAAGATTTACACATTAGCGAACCCATTTTACGAGCTTTAAACGACATGGGATTTGAAGAACCAACACCGATTCAACGTGAAGCCATTCCGGCGGCGAAGTCTGGTCAAGACATGATTGGTCAAGCACAAACTGGTACTGGTAAAACAGCTGCCTTCGGCATCCCAGCGTTAGAGCAAGTGGATCCAACAATCCAAGATCCACAAGTGTTGATTCTTTCACCAACTCGTGAGTTAGCAATTCAAGTGGCAGAAGAATTAAATAAAATGGCGCAACATACAAAGATTCAAGCCTTGCCAATTTATGGTGGTCAAGATATTGGACGTCAATTCCGTATGTTGAAAAAACATCCACAAGTGATTGTAGCAACACCTGGTCGTTTGATGGACCACATGGAACGCAAATCTATTTCTTTTGGCCATGTAAAAGTTGTCATCTTGGATGAAGCGGATGAAATGTTAAACATGGGCTTCGTAGATGATATTAATAAAATTTTGACAGCTGTACCAGAAGAGCGTCAAACATTATTGTTCTCTGCAACTATGCCAAAAGCGATTCAAGAATTAGCGGAAACATACTTAACAGAGCCAACATTGATTCGTATGAAACCAACACAAGTAACGATGGATTTAATCGAGCAATACTATATTGAAGTACAAGATCGTCAAAAATTTGATGTATTGTGCCGTTTGTTAGACATTCAAGCTCCTGAATTGGCAATCGTGTTCGGTCGTACAAAACGCCGTGTAGATGAAGTAACGGAAGCGTTGAAAAAACGTGGTTATATGGCAGAAGGTATTCATGGTGACTTGTCTCAACAAAAACGTGACTCTGTGATCCGTCAATTCCGTGAAGGTACTATCGATATCTTAGTGGCTACAGATGTAGCGGCTCGTGGTTTAGATATTAGCGGCGTTACACATGTATATAACTATGACTTGCCACAAGATCCTGAAAGTTATGTACACCGTGTAGGTCGTACAGGCCGTGCTGGTAAAGCGGGTGTGGCGATGACATTCGTTATCCCTCGTGAGATTGAACATTTACACGCTATTGAACGTTTGACAAAACGTAAGATTGCTCGTCGTAAAGCTCCATCCTTAGGGGAAGTATTAGAAGGTCAACAAAAAATTGCAGTAGAAAAATTAATTGCCTTAGCAGATAATCGTGAAGAATTAGCAAGCTATCGTTCTAGTGCAGAAGAATTGTTGAATGATATCGATTCTGTTACATTGTTAGCTGCGGCATTAAAATTGTTGACAAAAGAGCCAGATACAACACCTGTTAGCATTACAGAAGAAGCGCCACTTCGTGTACGTCGTCGCCGTGACAGTGGACGTCGTGATGGCCGTCGCCGTGATGATCGCCGTAGAGAAGGTCGCCGCCGTGATGATCGTCGTGACGGAGATAGAAGACGTTCCTCTCGTGATCGTAACCAACGTTCTAATGGTGGAGAACGCCGCTCTCGTGACGGACAAAGACAACAAAAACCAAAACACCAAGGTAGCGGTTTCAAACCATATTTTAAAGATTAATCTAGTCAAGTGACAATAAATATAATTAATCAATTCTGATTATTGTTTGGGAATGAACTTTCTGATATAATATAGTTAGAGTAATAGTGTTTTAATCTCACAGTTTAGCTTCCAAGTGGAAAGGATGTGCTCTATGGATATTGCACAAAAGTTGCGAGAAGAAGGTTATAAAGTAACGCCACAGCGTATTGCAATTTATAATGTTCTTTATGCAGAAAACAACCATCCCACTGCGGAAATGATCTACCAAAGTTTGCGGGAAGACCATCCAAGTATGAGCTTGGCGACTGTATATAAAACGATGGAGATTTTTGAACGCATTGGTATAGTTCGTGTCTTAGACTTGGGTGATGATTGTAGCCGATATGATTGGGATACAAGAAATCATCCACATGTACGTTGTACAATGTGCAATCGTATTAATGATTTGCATGATGTACAAGTCAACTGTCTAAGAGAAGAAGTGGCTCGCCACAGTGAATATGAAATTACGGGACTGCATGTGTCTTTTGAAGGCATTTGTCCGGAATGTTTGCGTAAAAGCTCACATTAATCCGTAATGTAAATCATCTAGTCTTAGATTAGAAACAGCTCAATAGGGGATAATTGCTTATGATAAACAATTATCCCCTATTTTCTGGCTCTATAATATATCTTGGGGGGACAGCAAAAGCCATCCCCCCAAGGTATATTTTTTTATGCAAAAAAGTAGGCA